>JAOAAF010000072.1 GCA_026419015.1 Spirochaetota bacterium | reverse complement strand
AGTATACCTTGACGGGATAACCGCACAGCTTAAAGCAGTTATTGACAGAACAGTCTGCTGCATGGAACCTTTTTTGCGTACTGATACTGAAGGTTGTACCCGACATTCATTTTCATGGCAATTCCCTAAAAATATTATGGTAGTAAGTACATGCGGTTTCCCTGAATATGAAACATTTGTACCTTTAATTGGCTACTTCACTGCATTATCAAAAAACCTTGATTCGCACCTGGTAGCTACCATGTGCATACCTGGGTCAATAGCTATACAGATGAAACCAGAAACGCTTGATCATAAATTGGAACTTATTGAGTCAGCAGGCTATGAATTTGGGAAAAAAGGATATATTGAAAAAGAACATATTAATGCAATTGATCAGCCGCTTTTTACCAAAGAGGAATATTTATCATTAGCTGAATTGTACCAACAGTGGTGCAGGAAGAGTTTACGGACATAGGGAATTAGTGATTACATTCCACCTTATGCTTTTTTCAAAGCATTTTTTAACTATGCAATGAAAGTATTTATCCATTTCGATTAATAGGCAAATTTTTTACAATAACTTTTGCTATGTAAAAATATAATTCTGATTTTTATTTTTAATAATTCATAAAAATTTTTTATTTTAAAAAAATATTTGTGTCGACAAGAAAAAGGGACAATGTAAAATTTCCATAAAGTATTTTTTATTGTAAAAATTTCACAAAATTTATCGATTTAACATTTTATAATAATGCCAACTTATTTTGTGTGTAACGCAAATTCGAAATAATAATAAAATTATAGTAACTCTATATGATATACACATAGATATAAAAAGAATCTTTGTCTTTTTAAACAAAAAATTACGTTGGGAGAGAGATTGTTCCAATACCACCTGTTAAATAACCTCATATTATTTATAAAGGAGAATAATTTATGGAGGAAATTGTCGGCACAAGTAACAAAATCTTAGAAGTGGATCTATCAACCGGCTCATTCGTTGTTAACCAAATATCCGAGAAGGATCGAATCGATTACTTAGGAGGAAAGGGATTAGGATTAAAACTTTTATACGATAGGCTTAAAGTTGGCATCGACCCTCTCTCAGAAGAGAACATGATTGCCTTTATGCCGGGAGTTCTTATGGGGACTGGTGCTCCGTGTTCTGGCCGATTTGAAGCAATCACCAAATCGCCCCTTACAGGCATTATGGTAACCGCATCGTGCGGAGGACCATTTGGGATGGCTTTAAAAACATCTGGGTGGGATGGCCTTATCATAAAAGGAAAAGCGAAAAAACCATGTTATCTTTACGTCGATTCCAAAGGTGCACAAATTCGCGATGCGAAAAAACTATGGGGGAAGGATACTCAGGAAACACAAAAACTTCTGGAAAAAGAAGGTGCTGGTGCGGTTGTTATTGGACCAGCGGGTGAGAATTTAGTTCGCTTCGCAAACCTTTGTTCCGGTCATCGTTTTCTCGGTCGCGGTGGCATGGGAGCAGTATTTGGCTCCAAAAATTTAAAAGCAGTTGTGGCGAAAGGTGGCGAATTCAAAATTGTTCCTGTAAATAAAAAGAAATTCGAAAACGCTCGAAAAAAACTCAATGCATACATTAATCGAAATTCCATAACAGCCGGTTCATATCGAAATTACGGCACCAGCACCAACGTGAATCTATCTAATGCCGCTTGGATCTTGCCAGTGCGAAATTTTACCGGTGGTTCACATGGCGAAGCTCACAAAATTTCAGGCGAGCTTATGGCGGAAAAATTTAATACAAAATATCACACATGCAAACCATGCTCCATCCTTTGCGGACATAAAGGTCAGTTTGCGGGAAAAGAACGAACAGTTCCCGAATATGAAACGATCGGGCTTATGGGATCAAATTTGGAAATATTTGACCCAATCGTAATTGCAGAATGGAACGAGATATGTACGCGGATGGGTATGGACACCATCTCAACTGGGGGGACGCTCGCATGGGCAATGGAAGCAACGGAAAAGGGACTTTTTAAATCGAACTTAAAATTCGGTTCTCCTGAAAACATCGCACAAACACTCAAAGACATCGCATATGCCCGTGGCATTGGCAAAGAACTTATGATGGGCAGCCGCTGGCTTTCAAAAAAATATGGCGGTGAAGATTTTGCTATGCATGTAAAAGGATTAGAAATGGCTGCCTATGATCCTCGCGGCTGTGTTGGCCATGGCCTTTCATATGCGGTTGCAAATCGAGGTGCGTGCCACCTTTCAACTTCTCTTTTTACTCTTGAATCCTATTTTGGAATGGCAAGCCCGTACGCGAAACGCGGGAAAGCAACCATGGTAAAATTCTTTGAAAATGTCTATGCGGCGATGAATTCACTTCACATTTGCCACTTTACCGCATTTGCAGTATTTCTTGAACCCCCATTAGTGAAATTCACACCTGTTCCGCTCCTGAAACTCATGGTGCAAAACCTTACCCCAATTGCCCTATCGGTGATGGACATCAGCCTTTGGCCAAAATTATGGTCGGGGGTTACAGGAAAAAAACTTGGGATGTTGGGATTTAAAAAAGCTGGAGAACGAATCCACGTTTTGGAACGATACATGAACACTCGAGAAGGAATTTCAAAAAAGGACGATACGCTCCCTGTTCGATTGCTCACAGAACCGCGCAAATGCGACCATCGCGGGAAAGTGGTGCCATTAGAATGGATGCTCAAGCGCTATTATAAGGTTCGTAAGTTCGATCAAAACGGTATCCCGACCGATCGATTACTGAAACGGCTTGGGATTGAAAAAAAGTAAAAATTTTTTATGCGAGGTAACTGCAATGCGAAATCAAAGCGAATATGGTTTTTTCTTTCAACCAAAAATAATGTCGGGAATTGGTGCGCTTGAAAATATCCCGCTCGAACTCAACAGTTTCAATGCACACCACCCATTTGTTATTACCTCGAAGGAGATTTCAAAAAGAGGTCTTATAAAGAAATTTATTAAATCCTTATACGATTCGAATACTACAATTGGCGCCCTTTACGATGACATCCCACCGTATGCGGGCATCGGTCTTGTTCGCGAACTTGCACAATTTTATCGCGATCGAGGGTGCGATTCAATCGTCGCTATTGGCAACGATTCGGTAGTTGTTGCCGCAAAGGCAGTGAATATCATTGTAAGTTCTGGGAAAGATGTGTTGGAATTTGAAGGCACAAACAAAATTCCAACTCATCTTAAACCATTAGTTGTGGTTCCCACATCAAACTTTGCGGCATTTGATCTAACGAATATCTTTGAATTGGAAAATAGAATGTTTATCTCAGATTTTCTCTACCCCGACATCATCGCAATCGATGATCGCATGATCCGCGGATGCTGTCGCGAGTGCATGCGCGCACATTCACTTGTGATATTCACGCAAGCAGTTGAGTCGTATCTTTCACCGAACGCAAACTATCTCACCGACGCATATGCATCAACAGCACTTACGCTCATTTCAGAAAACATCAACAAAGCGATCAAACGCCCGCGCAATAAAGACCGTTGTCGTGCAATTGCAAATGCAGCTGTCGCATCCGCCGCCGCGTTTTCTAATCTTCCCTCAGGACCTGTGCATGCACTAGGCATGGCCATTTCAAAAATTACAGGCCATCATCCCGGCATGTGTATGGGTGCGCTTTTGCTTCCATCACTGCGCTTACAAAAATCACAAAAATGGGTAGCACGGCCCGAATTGCTGCTCGCGATATGCGGAGCCGACATTTACGCGAATACTGCCGAATCTGAACGGGCCCAAAAGGGATATGAAGCATTGGAAAATCTCATCGCCTCAATACCGGATATTCCAAAAAGCCTTTCCGATCTAAAAATTTATCCCCCAAAAGCGAAAGAAGCACTTTCGCATGCGAAAAAGTATGCACAAACGTTGAAAATCAACGATCTTGAAGCGATTATCGATGCAGCTGCATAAAGGCAATACCTATCATAAAAAAGCGTGAAGGAGAAAAATATGATCAACTATAACAACTACCCTGAAATAAAACCTGGAAAAAAGCTTATAAAGCGCATCTACATTGCAACAATGTTATTCATTTTTGGAAGAGCATTTCAAGCTGTTTCGCGCGTCGATAAAGGCGCAAAAGAAGAATTTGCACAATTGCCTTCGGATTTTATGTTAGATTTCGGTGTATTGCCAAACGGTCCTCACATGATTGTGGGAAAAGATAAAGATGGGAAAATAAAATATTTTGGGTGGAATCCTTCAGGAAAAAAAATTACGCTTAAAATGCATATTAAAAACATTGAAGCAGCCATGCGCCTGTTAACATTTCGCGAATCATCGTGTACAGCCTCTGCACGAGATCGAATCATCGTCGATGGCGATCTACCTGCAGCCTGCAATATCCTCCACATAATGGACTTGCTTGAAGTATTGCTTTTACCTAAGGTCATTGCCAAACTGGGTGTAAAGAGATACCCTAAATGGTCGCAGCTTTCACCGTTGCGAAAGTGGGTGAGCCGTGTTCTGACTTACATCCGGCTCATCGCATGATTACAAAGGAGGTGTTCTATGATTATTCCAGGATATTACGAATACTGCTGCAGAGTAAAAACTATCGCCGGACACAACGCGTTGGAAAAAATCCCTATCGAGCTTATGCAAATGAATGCACGAAAACCAATGATTATTACCGACAAAGGGGTTGAAGGTGCTGGACTTGTTAAAATTTTGCTAAATTCCATAAAACGCATAAAAGGCTCTCCTGTATCGGTAAAAGCAATATACGATAACGTGCCACCAGATTCTGAGCTAAAAGTTGTTCGCGAAGCAGCGAAAATGTATCGCACAAAAGGATGCGATTCAATCATCGCAGTTGGTGGCGGCTCAGTGCTCGATACCGCAAAAGGAGTAAACATTCTCGTATCATTGGGTGGGGACGATCTTATGCAATATGCTGGCGCAGGAGCCGTAAAACAAAAACTCAATCCGCTCATCGCAATCCCCACTACTTCTGGAACAGGTTCTGAAATGACGCTGGTAGCAGTCATTGCAGATCATTCGAGAAATGTGAAACTTCCATTTGTTTCATATTTCCTATTGCCCGATGTCGCAATACTGGATCCTCGAATGACAAAAACCCTTCCCCCAGCGCTCACGTCTTCCACCGCAATGGACGCGCTCACCCATGCATGCGAAGCATACACGTGCATGGGCAAAAATCCTATCAGCGATGCGACTGCACTGGAGGCAATTCGCCTGCTTGCATCCAATGTGGTCCATGCGGTAAAAAATCCTAACGATCCTAAAAGCCGCCTCGCGTTAGCAAATGGATCGGCACTCGCAGGAATGGCATTTTCCAATTCAATGGTTGGGATGGTTCACATGCTCGGCCATGCCACGGGCGGAGTATGCGGGGTACCGCATGGCGTCTGCATGAGCATTTTTCTCCCATACGGCCTTGAATATAACCTTCATCGATCAGGCGAATTTACGGCCCAGCTTTTGCTTCCCCTTGCCGGGCCAGAAGTATATGCAGCGACACCGAAAAATGTTCGAGCTTTAAAAGCGATCGAATGCATACGACAGCTCAATGAAGATCTCCACAATGCGACGGGCGGTCGGCATGCGCGATTTTTAAAAGAAATAATCGGACCTGATGGGAAACCGATGGTTCCCAAAGAAGCGCTTCCGGATATCGCTCGCACCGCAATGCGAGATGCAACGCAATTCTATAATCCAGAAGATTTAGATTACAACGACTGCATGATGGTGCTCGAACATGCATGGGAAGGAAAACCTCTTGATTTGAAAAAAATAAAAAAGGGCGGAAAAGGGATGAAATTTAACTAAAAAAGCATTTGACGGAATCTTTGAAGGCGGGCGATTGCCCGCCTTTTTCATTGTTGACAAATTCCTTGTGCGAATACATCACATCAAAGTACCTTTTCGATATTTATAAACCAATCATGCGAAGGACAATAACAATTATTCTATTATTCAGTACCATCATTCCAGTGGGAGCGGGATATTATGAAAATGGAGTTCGATCCTTTAATTTGAAAGAATACGATGAAGCAAAAATTAATTTTGAAAAAGCTATCGAAATCACCCCAAAAAATGGAAATGCATATTTCTTCCTTGGAGAAATAGAGCGGTTGGCTGGCAATTTCGAAAAAGCTATCGAGTATTATCGGTTAGCGGTAGAAAATCAGGCCCAAAAAAAATACTACAAGATGGCATACTGGAATCTTACGCTCATCACAGAGCAATTAGGGAATTATACCGAATTTATAAAGTTATGTAAAACGTTCTGGCGCAAAGCTGGCGACAAGGCAATGAAATCGAAAGCTGAGACCATCATCAATAAATCAATATGGTCAGACAATACCGATGCAGTAGAAAAATATAACAAAGGAATGACTATCAAACAAAAAGACATCAATGAAGCAATAAAATATTTTCGCGATTCAATTTCGCTCGATGCGAATTTCTTAGCGCCGAAATTCGAAATTGGCCTTTGGCACTATCGCGAAGGCCGCACGATGGATGCTCTCCCCTATTTTCATGAAATCGTTACTCGTGTCCCATTTTATGGCGATGTTCATCTTTTACTTGGGAATATATATTTCTATGAAGAAAAACATACCGCTGCCATCACTCACCTTTCGCATGCGATCGATTTTAGCCTTGTTGGCGAAAACATCGAGTACGAATTGTACGTGAAACGCGGTACCTCTTACTTTAAACTTGGCGAATTGGAAAGCGCAAAAAAGGATATGATTGCTGCATCGAAATTAAAACCAACCGAAATCGAACCGCTTCTTTTGCTCTCTGCAATCAACATTAAATTGGAAAGATACGACGATGCGCTTAAAACATTAACTTCAATCGAGAAAAAAAGACCACAGGATGCATCCGTGTTATTCCAAATCGGGAGCATATATTTTCGAAAAAACGATGATCGATATGCAATCTACTTTGATCGCTTGTATTCTATACTTTCTTCTCGTGAAGAAAAAGCACCCGAAGGATATCGCCGCGCAATGGAAATATTGGCACAATACCATTATGAAAAAACAAATTTTATTCGCGCGAAAGAAGTTATGAATTTCATTTCTCGCGAAAACTGGGACAATACGATGCGCTTGATCGCAGCGAGAACTGCATATGGTCTTAAAGACTACGAATCAGCAATTGTTGAATATGAAAAAATACCAATTGGAAGCGAAGATGCCGCATTCCTTGCTGCCGCATACCTAAAAACTGGCAAAAAAGAACAGGCTTTTCAGACAGTTTTAAAATACCTAAACGACGAAAAATTTCTTTCTCTTGCAAAAAATCATCGGGGATTAAAATCCTTGATCGATGAAATTGAAAAAGAGCGCGTTACGCATTCACAAAATCAAGAAAAAAAATAATACGATTACCAATAGTGCCATTGAAAACGAGAAACATTAAAACCCTGCTTAGCACAAACCTTCATGCGATTATAACATTTTTGGCGTTGATTATTGTAATTTTAATTAATATTTTCATCAACAATATTCACATAGTAACTATCGGATGCTTAATTTCTGCAGCCGCAAGCGGCCATTTGCTCATGTTAATATCGCTTAAACGCATACAAAAAATAGACCACATTGCGGAAGATAGCATAATAGTTTTTTTTGCTTTCTTTGTCGCATATGTTTTTTTTCAAAAAGCACATCCACTGATTAAATTTGCCTTTTGCACAATTGTTTTGCTTGTATACCGATTAACAATATGTGCACTTAATTTAAAAGATCGCAAAAATATTCCCATGAGCGTCGCAGCGTTTATTGCGATTTTATTTTTGATTTATCGCTTCAATATTTTAGCCGACGATGTTCAATCAATCGTTGTAGGTGCATTTCGAGCTTCCGTTTTTCATTTTCTTATGCCGCTTATTGCTCTCATCATCCTTGCAATTTTTTATTATTGCTTCTATCTTTTTAATCGCGAAATGATGTTATTTGTACTTGGCAAAGAGTATTTCGAAACCACGAATTATTTATATTGGCCAATCTACTTTGTACGAGAAATCATAAAAGTTGCATTGCTTGCATTTGCCATTTTCTGTGCAGGCGTTTATGCGATTATCGGTTTCCGATTTACTTTCCCTACCAAAAACAAAAATATATTCGACTATACTAATGCCATTCACATGGCTCTCGCAATCCAAATCTGTGCAAGCATTGAAAATTTACTCAATGCACCTCGAACAATCGCAATCGCATTAATCCTTTCATTGCTTTTCCCAAAGATCATTCGGAGGCTGTATAAATATGATTGAATGTAAAAACGTAAATTTCACATCCCATGGGAGAGAGATTTTAAAAAATATTAACCTCTTTGTGCAAGGAGGTGAGATTGTTGGCATCATTGGTCCAGGAGGATGCGGGAAATCCACCCTTTGTAATATTTTAAATGGAACCATTAAATCCCACGATGGCGAAGTGCTCATCAACAACAGACCATTGCGGAGTTTTTCTCAAAATGAAAGAGCGCGCCACGTAAGCACAATTTTTGGCATTCCCGAAAATACAGAAATCACCGTTTTCGAATTTATTTTGCTTTCACGAACACCATTTAAAAAATTGCTAAATCCATTTTCCTCATACGACATCCAGATTGCCGAAGAATATTTAGAAGGATTTGAACTTACCAAGCACCGCGATTCACTTCTTTGCCAACTCTCTCCAGCACAGCTTAAGCTGGTACTTCTCGCTTTCGCTTTCACCCGCCAGGCAGATGTTATTGTTCTCGACGATGCAACCGAATCGTTAGATTTGCGGGGATTGACGCTTTTACACAAAACTCTTATTCGCTACGTTGTGCATGGGAACACGGCGGCAATCCTTACGAGCAACGACATCAATTTCATTGCCCAAACTGCCGATAAAATCGCAATCGTGTCCGATGGGAGCATTCAAATGATTGGCGGCCACGAAATCATCGATGCAGATATCATAAAACAGTACTTCAACGTCGATGTTTTTATTTCAAAAAATGTTTACAACGGTCGCCCCAATGTTCACTTTTTTCCCGAAGGATAATTAATGATTCCGATCGAGAAATAAAAAGATTTGACAAAACAAAATAATTAAAAATAATCGAAGATGCAATAAAATAAAATCGCTCTTTTAATTACCTCAGATTAAAACATGTCATGGAAAAGCAAATATGAAAATTGCAATCACTGCCGACACTCATTTAAAAAACCGCAACAATACCTTAGATAGATTCGAAATTTTTGAAGAAATGCTGCACATCCTCCAACAAAGAGAGATTCACAATCTCATCATAGCAGGCGATACGTTCGACAAGGAGCAACAAAATTACAATGACTTTAATTTACTGATGCAGCAATATAAAAAAATTCATGTCACAATAATTCCAGGAAATCACGATGTTGAAATTGCGCAAAAGTTTTTCCCTTTAGAAAATCTAACAGTCATTGAACAGCCAGAAATAAAAACCTTCGATGCGCGCGAATTTGTATTTTTCCCCTATAAAGCGGGAGCCACATTTGATGAAACTATTGCCGAATTTGCGCATCAAAATCAGCTGCCAAAAAAATGGATTCTCGTTGGACATGGGGATTACCTCGACAGGCGCCGCATCGAAAATCCATACGAAAGCGGGATGTACATGCCACTTACATATCGAGCACTCGAAACATTCAAACCATCGAGGGTATTTCTTGGTCACATCCACGCTCCGTCCCCACTGGAGGGAATAATTTATCCAGGATCGCCCTGCCCGTTGGACATCAACGAAACGGGCAAGCGCCGTTTTATTATTTACGATACTGCTTCTGATGAAATAGAATCCATTGAAATACCAAAAGGAAATATTTACATGAAAGAAACGATTTTCGCGATTCCGATGGAGAACGAAAAAGAACTCATCCTCATGCAAATTGACAACATAATTAAGGGATGGAAACTCACACGCGAGGAGCTGGATCGAGTATTGTTGCGCCTCTCAGTAAAGGGCTTCAGCAACAACCTCAATGAGCTGAAAAACACAATAAACGAAAAAATCCGCCAGATAAAAATAAAATGGTACGATGCCGATGGCGCAAATATCAGCGACGTGAGAGTAATATCGCATCTCGATTATGATCGCAATGCGATTTTTACAAAAGTGCAGGAAAAAATAGAAACGCTTCCTTTTTCGAGCGTTGCGTCGAAAGAACAAATTCTTCTAAAAACATTAGAGATTATATATGGAGATACTCGATGAACATCAGAATCAAAGAAGTATCTGTTGAAAATTGTGGCCCAATCGCACAATTGGAAGAAAATTTTAGCGATATTAATCTTATTTACGGGAAAAATGAAAAAGGAAAATCGTATTTGGTTGAATTTATCATTCAATCCCTTTTTAAAAATAAAAGTTCATGGCAACGCTTGCGCCAGCAAGGAAATGGAAGGCTGGTGCTTTCAATTAACGATGAACTTAAAAATTTCACCATTCGTCAGCGCCTAAGGCTTGAGGACTTTTTTGCTAATCCTTCAGATCCTTTTCCTCCTTTGCTTTTTCCCCTTCTTGTGGTAAAAGAAGGGGAAACAAAAATTGTCGCTTCCGATGAAGCGGGCATTGACAAAACGACAATTGCAGATTTATTCTCTCGCCGTAAAATTTTCGAAACGATTTTATCGAAAATTAGCTCTACAATTAAAAGTGCAGAATTGTCAGCTGACCATATAAATATCCAAAATAGAGGGGAGGGAAAAAATTATCTAACGATACAGAAAGATCTTTCAACAATCGAAAATCTTATTGAAGAAATAAGTAATAAACTTGATCTTGTAACACTATCCGAATTACAAACAAAAAAAGTTGAACTCTTAAAAGAAAAAGAAATACTCCACAAAGCCAAACGGCACAAGGCATATTTGCTTTCGAAAATCCTCGAAGAAAAAAAGTTTGAATACAACAAAATCTCCAATGCGACGTTAACGAGATTAAAAGAATTACATGCAGAATTCGAAAAGAAGAAGGAATTATTAGAAACAAAATCCAAAGAACTTAAAGAACTCGAAACGGTGCTCAAAAAAAAGGAAAAAACCGAAGACGCGTTTGAACAGCAAAAAAACGCTGCTGGCTACAAAGCATATACGCTTGCAAAAAAAATTGAAGAAATTGAAAATCAGCTTCTCGAATTCAACGAACGAGAAATAAGCAAAATTGAACAAAAAATAACTGAATATCGCACAAAGAAAACTTTACTCGAGAATACTGAAAAAGACATAAATGCATTAAAAGAAAAATCGAAAGATTATAATTGGCTTAAGGCTGCAAAGGACAGCTACTTAAAACTCATCTCCTCGCCATTTATTATGCCCAAATACGCTCATTTCATAAATGCAATATTCGTAATAGGGATTACATGTGGCATTGGGGCATTAATGCTAAACTATCGCACAATTGGCGTCGCTTTAGTTTTTGTTGGAGCACTTGCGGTTTTGTACTATCTTTTCCTTTTAAAAAAATCTTATTCCTCGGGCAGACAAAATGCAGAAATTTCAAACATCGCACTTGAATTTAAAAGTCGTTTCAAAATTCCCCTAAGCGATATTGCAACGCTTGAATCAATACTGCATCAACAAGAAAGAGCATTTTACGAACTGGAAAACAAAGAAAAAGAAGCAAAGAACTTGGAAAACGAACTGCGGGCAATTGAGGATATCATAAACAGCACATTTAAAAAATATTTTTCCGAAAAAGAAAAACCTCAAATCTCAAAATGGGAAAACTATTTAGAGAAAATTCAACAATCTCGAAAAGAAAAACAAGCGGAGCTCACAAAAACACGAGAAAAACTTGCGCAACTCAACATTTCTCAATCAGAATACACAGCAAGAAATCCTCAGGTAGAGTACAATCCTCACAAATACGAAGAGCTCAAAAAAGAATTAGTTACCTTACAGCAGTGTGAAAAAGATTATAAGAAAAGAAAGGCTGAAATTGAAAATTTAGACGCTGAGATAACAAGCATTCAAAAAGACATAGCCCAAGTTTTTCATACTATTATTGGGAAGGAGATTGATGTCCCTAATATTCGAGCAACCATAGAAAAAATAACGCAAAATCAAGAAAAGCTCAAAGAAGAAATCGATACGGTAAAAGGCGAGCTTTCAGGACTTGGAGTTCCTGCGCACGAATATTTAGAAGAGAATCCTGGACGAAAATACTCGCACGATGAACTTCAAACGATTGAAATAGAAATTAACACAATCGAACAACAAATAGAAAAATACAACAACCACATGTCTACTCTAAAACACCGCATAATTTCTATTACCCAAGCTCATCAAAATTTAAGTTGGAACCAGTTGTTCGAAAAGCTTATTCGCAAAAAAGAAGAAAAATTATCTGAACTTCAAGACCTCGAAGCGCAAATCATTGCTGGGAAACTAATTTCAGAGACCATTCAAGAGTTTCAAACCATGGAAGAAAATGAAATAACAAATTTAATTAACAATTCAAGAACAATACAAGATGCACTCTTTAATCTTACTGGAAGATATTCTAAACTTCGCGTAGAAGGAAACGAAATTTTTATTGCAGACGATTCTGAAGAATTTTTTAATTTAAAAGATTTAAGCACAGGAGCAAAGGAACAGGTAATGCTGGCGTTGCGAATTGGATTTGCAAAACAAATATTACAAGGTGCCACAGCTTTTTTTATTCTCGACGATGCCTTTCAACATTCAGATTATGATCGAAGAGAGTTGCTGGTAAAATCGCTCTTTGATATTGCAAATCGCGGGTGGCAAATAATTTACTTATCTATGGACGATCACATACGAAGCCTGTTTCAAAAGCATGCAAAGGGTGTTGGAACGTATAAAGAAATTATTTTAAACTAATTAAAAGCTTACCAACGCCTGCTACTATTATTAAATGAATCCATTGGAGAGTATTTCCAAACAATGTAAATACACATTGCATACTAGTATTGTTAGTGCAACCCTTTATCGAGCGAATCGAGAACAAGAATATCCCCTTCATAGTGCATGAATATGCGGCGCGCATCCCTGTCGCTCCACGCATCGCACTCATAGGTTGATTGATATTTAGGATTTCCATGTAACTTTTTAAAATCAAGCCTAGCAGGATTTTCTCTGGAATGAACACAATTTACAAGATCATCAATGCGTTCATTCACACTTTTTTTACGGTCAGGGGGAAGATTCTCCACATCGCGGATAAACCGTTGGCTAAACGTTATTTTATTAGTTGGTGAAGGGTGTAATTGCTCAGCGTATAAATTCTCTTTTTCCTGCTGCCAAATCAGTCTTCCAAAAGGGGATAAACGTACTTCATTTTCTAAACGCAACACCAATGTTTCTGGAATCTCTTCGATATCATCTTCATTCACATCAAGTTTAAGGCTTAACCGCCTAAGGGTGGCAAAATGCCGGCGCACAGTTTCTGTTGCATCCATTTTTACTGGTAATCGTGGTATGCGTAGTAATTCTTTTTCTGATTCAAAAATATAGATAATTTCATCCGCATAAAACATGGCAAGCGTTTGCAAAAAAGCATTCACGCTTTTAAAGCCACCCGTCAAATTAAAAATAATTCGATGGCTTCTCTTATATCCTGGTAATTTTCGACCAATCCATTCTGCAATTTCTGAGAGTGCAAACTGAAAGCTCTGGATATCAGCAGTTTGTAGATTTGGTTGTCGTATACGCTCGACGTGACCACAGCCATTCCTGCTGAGAAATTGTTCAACAATCTCCGCTGCCTCTTCTCCAAGCCAGGTATCGGTGGAAAGCAAAAAATGACGGTCAGCTGAAGGAAATGGTTGATACTCATAAAACTTCACCAGCGCATTCAATTCAGCTGACATCTTGGTAATTTCCTGGAGATTTGCCCCTTTCACTTTATTTTTTACATCATCAATAATAGTTTGAAGCTTTTCCCAATCTTCATTTGGAAAATCTTCCAATTTTATGTTAGCATATGTGCTAATCAATTTACGTTCTTCTTCATTATTACAATTGTTAGTAAGAAGGCTGGTACCACATGTGGTGAGTATGACATTTGGCATTAATATTCCTCCCTTGTGATGCAAAATGTAAAAAAATTTTGCTTTTTGTATTTAAAATTTTATTTCAGTAATTCAAATTGTTTATTTTCTTGCAATTTCGTATTTTTACCTAACGTCAAAAAAGCACGCGTTTGATTTTAAAAACTTAGTAATAGCAACCACGCAATTTTTACATACTCGCTTTCATAATGCTTTTGATTAAAGTATTTTTGATCTTATTCAAAAATTCTTCTTCAGCGCGAATAAAAATATTATCCCCCTCCTTTTTGATAAGCGTACGATAATCTAAAAAACCGCTATGTGCAAAAAAATCCCGCTTTTTAATATCTTTTTTAGCTTTCTCAGATTTTTCATACCCCTTTAGTATCGCATATCTACTATAATTCTGTAAAGAACCTGCCGATTGGTTTTTCACTGCCAATTCTATTTTACTCAATTCATTTTCTATGAGGGATTTTATTGCATATTCACTTTCATATAACTCTTTTAGCAATTTGAACTCATCGAGGGTTATTTCTTTTTTTGCTTCAACATTATATTTTGTTTTTAGCAGTATTGCAAAAAGCAAAATTTTCGCAAGTTCTTTAATGAGAGGAGCTATAAGAACTTTTTGACAAACAATGAGTTTATTTTCATTTTTCAAGCAAATTAATGATATAAATTTCTCAATTATATCTTTTATTTTATTCACAACTTTCTCAACGTCAGGAAAAAAATAATACATAAATAACAAAGTTCCATTTCGCGCTGCTGAAAAAAACGCATAACATTGTTCAACTTCATGTGAAAAGCTTTCAATTCTCAATTGATTTCCTATTTCTTTTTTTTCTTCATTTAAAAGAGAACTCATTGGAACCAAATATTTGCTATCGGGATACTTTACCACATTAAATTCTGGCGAACAAATCACCTTTTCTGTTTCGTTTATGTTGACTTCTATCCCTTCAGCTGCAACTTTCCCGGGAACTACCGGATCGCTATTAAGCACGGTAAACATGACATCGCAGAAATACGAAAGCAATCCACAAAGTTCGCGGATAATCGAATACGTACTTGTGGTCATGTAGTTTATTCCATGCGTAATATCCAAATATATTTCAACGTTATTATCCAGTAACTTTTCGTTTTCAATTAAATTCCTCAACTTGCGGAATATTTCATAATAGAGAACCATATAAAAATTGCGCGGATGTCCTTCACATGCCGCATTAGCAAATCTACCCACCGCGGGGATCACCATCACCTCATAAGGACATTTCTGATTAATATTTGCAAGTTTTTCATTGATAAAGGCATTTACATCTTCTCTGATTTTTGTGCATAATTCATAATGCCATTCGGGGATTTTCGAATTTGGTTTCCAACCTCCCGCAACCAAATTATCAACCAGCGTATCACCCACAATAACGAAGCAACGATCAGGTTTTATTTTTTTGTATAGCAATGGCAGTGTTGTATTTGATCGTTCGGTTTCATCATCATAACGATACGAAACTTCTCCCCAAAATTTATAATTTCCCCATATACAAATAAGAATTTTCATTCGAATACCCCCCAAAAAATTCGTTTCATTGTGTGCATTTCAACTAAACCTAAAACTCACTTTCCGATTCCGACAACGGTCGCCGAGTGCACGAAGTGCGTATCGAGGCGCACGTCGCAATCCCCTATTAGCGGGTGCTTCGACAAGCTCAGCAACCATTCCGACAACGGTCGCCGAGTGCACAAAGTGCGTATCAAGGCGACCGTCGCAAT
>JAOAAF010000071.1 GCA_026419015.1 Spirochaetota bacterium | reverse complement strand
ACATTTCCAAGCCCCGCACCTGCCGGTGGCGAAAGTTCGTATTCGCCATTAAATCCATAATCCACGATAATAAATGGCACGGGCGAAAGCGTATGCGAAGTTTTCGCTGCAGGTAATCCCGTTCTTTTGTCGTATACCACATTCCCCTTTTTATCCGTTTCAAACATTTCTTCTAAATTGCCATGATCAGCGGTAATCACTGCAATGCCACCGCACTCTTTTATTTTTGTAAGCAACCTCCCGATACACAAATCGACAGTTTCCGCTGCGATAATCGCCGCATAAAAATTTCCTGTATGTCCAACCATATCGCCGTTTGCAAAATTGAGCCGAATAAAATCAAAATTTCCTTTTTCAAGTTCCTCTATTACGCGGTCGGTTACTTCTGCCGCTTTCATCCAGGGTCGCTGGTCGAATTGTACGCGATCGGAAGGAATTTCAATCCATGTTTCAAGTTTTTCATCAAATTTTTCACTATTGTTCCCATTCCAAAAATACGTCACATGCCCATACTTTTGGGTTTCTGCAATTGCAAGCTGGCGACATCCCGCATTGGCGAGATATTCGCTAATGGTTGAATCGATTTGCGGAGGTGCCACCAAATACGTTTTTGGAATCTTTAGATCGCCATCGTACTCCATCATGCCTGCGTAATATACCTTTGGGAATCGCACTCGATCGAATTTATTAAAATTCTCTTCTTCAAATGCACGCGATATTTCAATTGCGCGATCACCTCGAAAATTAAAAAACACCACAGAATCCCCATCTTCAATTGTCCCCACTGGTCCATTGTCATCAACAATGGTAAATGATGGTAAATATTGATCGATGATTCCCGGTTGTTCGCGACGATAGGTTTCAATTGCTTCGCGCGCACTTCGAAAGGGGCGTGCGATGCCAAGCACGTGTGCATCCCAACCTCGCTTGACAATATTCCAATCTGCCTCATACCGATCCATTGTGGTTACCATTCTCCCCCCTCCCGATGCGATGCGATAATCGCATCCATGGAGATTGTGCTTTTTCAGGTGTTCTTCTAGCATATCGACATAAATAAGCGCCGAAGTTTCGGGCACGTCGCGACCATCCAAAAGAATGTGCACGCGGAGCCGTTTTACTCCTTCCTTTGCTGCCTGATCGATGAGGGCAAAAAGTTGGGCGATATGCGAATGGACATTCCCATCGGAAAGGAGGCCGATGAAATGTAACGTGCGATTTTCCGCAACAGGTTTTTTCATGAGGTCTTTCCACACTGGCGTTTGAAACATTGTTCCCGTTTCAATCGCTTTATTTACCAGCTTTGCTCCTTGATCGAACACACGTCCTGCTCCTAAGGCATTGTGCCCCACTTCGGAATTCCCCATATCATCATCTGTGGGAAGTCCTACCGCAGTACCATGAGCTTTCAGCGATGTCATGGGATAGGAATCCATTAGCATATTGAGATGAGGCGTATGCGCATGAAAAAATGCATTCCCTTCAGTTGCCTCTCGTAACCCTATTCCATCCATGATGATAAAAACGAGAGGGCCTTTGCGTTTAAAATGAAATTTTTCAAGAGGTTTCATTTGTCACATTCTCCACACAACAACTTCTCCAAAGAGGCAATCTCAATTATTTTCTTTACAGAGTCACTTGGATTGGCAAGATAAAATTTTCTTCCCTTTGAAGAAAGTAAATTTTTTGCCTTAAGGAACAGCGCTAAAACAAGCGAATCGATGCGCGCAACACCGCTTACATCGATTACCACATCTTTCTCACCATCAGCACAAAAATCTAGCAGTTCCTTTTCAAATTGTGTAATTGACGACGAATCAATATCGTCTTTCATAATATAAATTCTTTTAAACTGCTCATCTATCCTCCTGATCTCCATCATCCACCTCGGAAATGGAAAGTTCATTCTTTATTTTTATAGTCCTCAACTGGGCATGTAAATGCCTTTTTACGAAAGAAACCTTCTAGTGAATTCCTCTTCTGTGAGAATGGGAACAAAGTCGTTTTCAAAAACTTTATCGAGAATGAGCGAAACATTTGCCTTTGCACCATAAATGACAAAATCCACGCCATACTCGTCGACAATTTTCAACACAGAAAACAACGATGCAACTCCTATGGAATTAATGTTTTCCACTCTCGAAACATCAATTGCCAGCACCGAAAGAGGTTGTTGCAATATCTCTGTTGCAATGTCGGAAATTCTTTTTTCATCCCCATACGCGAATTGACCCACAAGATGCAAAATCCCAACGTTATTATTAATCGTATGTTTTATTTCCATCTTTCAACAACCCCCAACGCAACGTTGTAATTCTATTATAAAAGTTATTCTTTTTGAGTAAACAATTTTAATAAACCCTCAATCTCCAACGCACGTTGCTTGGTTTCCTCTGAGATGATAACCTCTCCTTTGTGAGAAGCCTTCACATCATCTAAATAAGCGCGTTCAAATTCATTTTGAATTTTTTTATATTGCTGGAAATAGTTCAATGCTTTTTCAATTGTCAATACAGCATCTTGTTTTTTTAAGCGCGCATAAATCCGAACGAATTTTATCTTTAGCAAAGGGAAATATTTTTTCCAGAGTTGTACTGCAACGAAAGGAAAAAGTAAAATTAAATTCGCGACCGCAACATCAACGATAAATGAAAAATCAATAAGGCCAAAACTCTTTTTACCAATCACCCAAATTGAATTCACAATTAACAAAGAAATCACAAAAGAAAACTTTCCACGCGGAATCCCTATTGTTGAAAGCAAACCCGAAACAATCATCACGCCAACAAGAAGGAGAACCAGCTTTGTGCCAAGGAGGGAACCAATAAATGAAATAACATGCCACACGGTTTCGAAAAAACGAACAATCGATTCGACAAAACGTTTAATATCCGCAACGCCATCTCGGATAGCAGCCAAGACGTCAGTAATATCAGAAAAAAAACCACACAGTAACATTTTTTCGTGATAACCATTCGTGGGAATCTCACTATCGATGTGGGAAAATGATGGTTGGTGAAAAGCATTCGCTGCTAAATACAAATATATTATCAACAAAAAATTTACGTGGAGCATAAACGCACTGATTCTCATAACGAAACTTTTAACGGGCAATTGGAAAGCGAAGCGTGATTTTATTTCCTTTTTCATTCCAAATCGGTTCACAAAACTGCCTAATGATAAACACTCCACGACCTCGTGGATGTAAACTTTTTAATCCCGAGTTTGACAGCCCAACACCTGAAAAATTAAAACCCTCGCCTTCATCCTCAATCGAAACCTCCAAATACTGCGAATTCTTTTGAACGTTAATATTCACCTTTTTTGAAGGATCCCATTTATTTCCATGTTCCATCGCGTTGGTAAGCGCTTCATCGATTACCAGAAAAAGTTCCTCTCTTGATAGGCCGAGGTTGATGTTTTGCTCATGAATTTTTAAGACAACCTCTTCGATAATTTTACTGCGAATCCCTTTCTGTGATGAATAAGATGCGCTGTGGATTTTGACCACATTTTTTTGCATCGATTATCCCTTATATTTTTTACAATTCGGGATGGGGAGATTCGAACTCCCGACTTCTGCTTCCCGAAAGCAGCGCGCTAACCTGACTGCGCTACATCCCGATTAACACGAAACAATAAGGAATTAATATGATTTGAAATTACTATTATTTGCATAAGGGATTTTTTTCAATCAATTTTTTTATTAAATCCAAAATAAGGAAACAACAAATAATTTTATTAACGGCACTTTGCAACAAACTGAACAATATTTTGTAAAATATTGACCACAACAGAGGACCGTTACAAACTGGAAAAAATTACTTGCAATAAAATGTTCCAGTTGATAGTACATCACGGAAAGTTATCCCGTTTCTTTGACGATAATATGTTTCTAAGCAATTATGCGTAGGAGAAAGAAAAAACGCATATATCGGGTTTGTGCAATAGGTGGAATTTCTTCACACCGCTATTAGTTGAATTGGACTTTTGGAGGAACTAATGCAATATTCCCATCATTACGAAAACGATGTGCTCATAATCGAAATTGACGAGGAAAAAGAACCATTTTGCGAAATCGAAACAGAAGATTTAGTGAAAGAATTGCTTGCATTTCCAATAAAAGGGAAAAATCGAATAGTTTTTGACTTCATGAAAAAAAAACATCTAAATAGCACTGAATTGGGCATACTCATCAAACTCCATGAAAAACTGTTTGAAAGTGGGCTTGAAATATCAATCGCTCATCCCTCAAAACAAATACTTGACTTGCTTGCAATGGTAGGGCTGTCAGATTTCTTTATCATCGAAAAAAGCTGATCGGACGAACAACTCAAACAATCAATTGTGGGAGAGTAGAACCAATGGAATACAACAAAGACGACAGATTATTCTTTGAAGGCACAGTATTTGAGAAAATAAACCCCATAGTTGAAAGAATTGTTCGGTTTCTTTTTCGGAAAGTTACTTTTGAAACAGCCAGCCTTAAAACTCTTCGCGACTATGCGAACAAAAAAATTGTGTATGCTTCCTTCCATACTTCAAATCTATCGCTTCTCATCTTGTACACGCTTTTAAAACGACATGGTTTCAAAACTCCCGCTGCTGCCTTAGATTACAATCCGTTTATGTTCCAACCCATGAAATTTCTCTTTCGAAGAATTATTCGGTGGATAGAACACCAATTCGCACACGAAACCGAACGCTACAACATTAACTTTGATCACGTTTCGAAACTCATTGAAAACGGCGAAAGCGTGCTCTTCTCGCTCCTTTCCAAAAAACATTTCATTCGACGATACATGGAAATTGCAACAGATACTCTTTATTGCTTAGTGGAAATTCAGAAAAACATCGAAGAACCAATATACCTTCTCCCGCAAATTATTTTCTGGAATATGAACCCCGAGCGAGCTGAAATGACTCTTTCGGCTCACGCGACTGGAGCTCGTGGCATCATTTCAGGGTGGTTTGCTATTTTGCGCAGCATTACACCATCGTTCATTCGAATCGGCCAACCAATTAATCTAAAAGAAGAAATCGCATCTTCATCCACCAACGATTCGCGCCACATTGCTGCTTCTGTTCGCAACAAGCTTCTCGAAATATACCATTACGAAAAAAGAAGCGTACTGGGACCAGTGATTAAACCACGTCAGGTGCTTGCGGAAAAAACGTTAAACCACAAAAATGTGCTCGATGCAATAAAGCGCATCGCTGTGGAAAAAGGGAAATCAGAAAGTTCTCTGAGAAAACGAGCCTTTAAATATTACGATGAGATTGCAGCCAACTTCAGCATTACCATGATTCGCTTTTTTGAAATCGCCCTCGATATTATGTTTAGAAAGATTTTCGATGGCATCAATTATCACCCCGAAGAAATTGAAATGATACGCGAGGCTTCACAAAAAGGTCCTCTCATCATCATGCCATGTCACAAAAGCCACATGGATTATCTCATCGTTTCGTATATTTTTTATAAAAATAAAATGATTCCACCACACATTGCTGCGGGAGTAAACCTCTCATTTTTCCCTATGGGCTTTATCTTTCGCCACAGCGGCGCATTTTTCATGCGGCGCACCTTCAAGGGCTTAGATCTTTACCCCGAAGTATTTAAACAATACATTAAAACGATGATTAATGAAGGTTACACAATTGAATTTTTCATTGAAGGTGGAAGAAGCAGAACAGGAAAGCTTTCATACCCTCGATACGGATTTTTAAATTTTCTCATCGAATCAATCGATGAAGGGTATAATCGCGATCTGGTTTTCGTCCCCGTTTCTATAAGTTACGAGCGAATCCTTGAAGAGACAAGCTATGTTCAGGAAATGCGTGGAAAACCGAAAGAAGCGGAATCTGCAAAAGGCATGCTTGAAAGCACAACGCTTTTGCAAAGAAAATACGGTCGAGTGTATGTGCGATTCAATAAACCATTTACTTTGAAAGAAATCGAATCGATAGGAATTCCAAAGGAAAACCGCGCCAAATTTATTTCCGAACACATTGTAAAAAAAATAAATGAAATTACCACAGTAACGCCATTTGCGCTCGTTTCAGCCGCAGTGCTGTTGCACCCCATTAAAGGTTTTAATTTACAATCTCTTATGTCGAAGATATCTCTGTTATATCGATACCTCGCATTCATTGACGTTCCAATGTCTGAGACTCTCCAGCGAAAAGCAAATCTTGAACAAATAGCCGATACTGTGCTGCGCAGTTTTATGAGCGATAAAATCATTGAACCTTTAAAAGAAGAACAAGATTTTTACACCATCAACGAAGACCAACGCCCGCGCATTGTCTTTTATAAAAACGGCATCATTCATTATCTTATTCCGATTGCATTCTATTCTCTGGCAATTCTCCACCTTCAGCGCCAAAACAATCTCAATTCATCGAAACTTCATGAAGAATACGATCGAATTAAAACGATCTTTTCTGCAGAATTCATTTATTCTTCTTACCAAGAAGGGGAAGGAACGGACGCCGAGACCGCCATGCTCAATTATTTCAACACAGAAGCGCTTGTGCACATTGAAAACGAACAAGTTTCCATGAAAGAAAATGCTGAGGATAATTTAAAAGTTTTTGCAAGGCTCGTTCGCGATTTTCTCGAATCGTATTTCATTGTCCTTCATACATTGCTGGTTGTGGGCAAAAAGCGCGCTATAAAACGCGACGTTATCCAAGAAATTCGCAAAAATGGCATTAAGCTTATTCATACAGGGGAAATACGGCTTATGGAGGCGCTTTCCCTTCCCAATTACAATACTGCCCTCACGATGCTTGTAAATACTGGAATCGCAAAAGAAACCTCTTTAGGCCGTAAGGGAAGCGAGTTTGAAATTATCGATCGCGATGGACTGAAAAAACTATTTGAAACCATCAGCGAATATTTATTGGCAATCAACTAATATACGCTTTATGCACTTTTTCCTCTTTTTACTCTTTCGATCTGTTCAAGCAATGCTTCGATTCTCAAAAATGCGTGTTCTTCGCTATATTTTCGAATATCCGCATGATCGACATCGATCATCGTGCATGGGATGCCATGCATTGCAGAAATTTCACTCATAAGATCCATCTGCATCACCGAATATACTTTGCAACTGCGATTGCTTGCAAAAATAACCCCATCAATTCCAAATGTCTCAACTGCCTTGCTCATGGCTCGCTTCCGAAGTTCTTTTCCCATTGGGCAAACTGAAAAATTCTGCATGCGAGCAAGATAACGAAGTGGATCTTCCGTTTCGCCATCAAATAAATCGATCTCTCCCTCAACTGTACCGATGCAATAGGTATAGCTTGCCGCGATGATATTTGCATGAAGTGCAGCAAGGCGAGCGGACATATTTTTTAATTGATGCCAGGGGGCAATATTATCCCACAGGAGTCGATAGCGTTCAGACGGCACGGGAAATTCGCCTCGTTGCATCATTGCCTTTGTTTCTTCTACAAGCAAACGATAGTGTTCAACGAGCTGCTTTCTTCCACGATCGGTCAAAATCGGTGCCATCTGCACAAAAGAATCAAACGCGGTAATTCCAGAAGGGCGATTGGTTGCGCACAGGAGAAAATCTTTCCACCAACGGTATGCTTCCCTTGAGTACGAAATCGCTTCTCGTACCTTTTCAATATCAAACCGCTTTCCCGTCATTTCTTTAATCGTGCTAATAATTTTTTGAAATTGCGCAACAATGTATCCAACCTCATTTTCCGTTTGCGGATGATACGCAAATGGCACATCGAGCACAAGATGAGGGACATTCCACGCTCGATGAAACACATCGAACCATTTCACCAGCAGCGAACAATTGTTATTATTTGAAATGAGCAAATGCGGTTTGGGAAGACCAAAGGTTGGAGAATCTTTTTCTCCATCAAAATGCGTGCCAATATCGATGCGCGCATACGAACACAAATCCATTGAATATCCCAACTTCTCAGCCTTTTCACATTGTAGGGGGCCAACTCCTTTGGCAGCGCTCATCGCTGCATGGCTTTCAGGTACAGCAAAAACAACTCCATCAAAGCCTGCAAAGATTTCCGCAGGGACGATGATCGCAATCCATACGACGAAATCGCCTGCGGCAGCGCGCTCGTGAAGTCGAAGGTAGCTTTGCGCCATAAACTCTGTGAGGCGCCTGCCCGATTCAGTTTTTCTGTGACGAACTTTTTCTTTCGTTTCCAAAACGTTGCTCCTTTAAAAGTTCTGCAAAGGCATCTATGCGAGTTTTCAATTGGGCATAGTTACCTGCATCATCGGGCGAAAATTCGAGTTTAAGCATGTGGATGCCATGACGTGCTAACTGTTCTTCCATGTAGACAATTTCAAAATACTCGTACTCGCAAAATTTTGTGCCGATGAAAATAAATCCATGCGCATTGAAATATTGTGCCTTTTTCAAAAGTTCATCTATTCTCCTATCAGCGGTATAATGCAATGTGGAACATGGGTGGTGGTTTTCGTAAAATTTCATGTAATATTCGATTGGATCATCGCTCAGAGGGGTGAAAGTGTCAAAGCTTCTTCCTTCGGAAGCGATATCGTTCACACAAATTCTCAATCCTGCATCTTCGATATATTCAATTACCTCACGCGGTGGTGGCAAGATACCGCTTATTACAATTGGAATGCCATCCTTTTGTGTTATATTTCTGCGTTGCAAAAGTGTTTCAAAAATTTCACACTGTTTATTTGGTGACACCAGTGAACAACGCGCAACCGTTTCGGAAAATTCTCTATAAGAGAGAAGACCATCTGCTACCGCTGCTTGCGCTTTCTGATATGATTCGCGCACTTTTTGATAGATGCGAACGCTTTTAGAAAATTCTTCGCGCGAAAATTGCATTTCCTTTAAGGATTCAAGATTTTTAATAAGCGCCTGCATTTGTAAAGCAAAATACTCTCTTTGATGTTCAAATCGAAATCCACTTGCAGGAATGTGAAGATGGAGAAAGCGTGGCGCGGGCTTTGCGCGTTTCTCAAAAGCAGATTGAACGATTTCTGGCAAATTGCGAAGAGTATCGCATGCGTTGTACGCAAAAAAAGCAGTGCATGTTGTAAATTGTGGATTACAAAGCATATCGAGCAAATCGCGTGCCACCGAACAGACAAAATTTTGTAAATGCGTTGCGCTTGCATGCGGGGAGTTTGAATATTCACGAACATTCCAAACCACTATTGGGCAATATCCAAATGCATAGAATATTTCAAGGGGTGGATAAAGGGGAAAACAAGGAAGGATATCATACTGACTATGCATTATTATCTGCCATTGCGCGAAAATTTGCGTTTGCTAAATCAAATTGCCCGAGATGCGCGATGCACGATAATGTTATCTAATAGAAAAAAGAATTTATTGTCAACTATATTCACAATTCTCGCCGCTTTCAATTCAAGTGAATCTGAAAACTCAATTGATAATCTAAAATAATAGCTGATAATTTATAATTGACAAATAAACATATTAGTTTATATTTTTTATGATTTGTTATGATTGGTTTTAGGGGAAACGATGCGATGACAGGAACAAAACATTTTTTGCGAATGCGATGTGTTCTTCTATGATCAAATGAAAATCGCACCATTTTCTAAGAGTTTTGAATTATTTCGATCATTCGATATATAAACTTTTTGATAAAAATGGATAAACTAACATATGCAAAAGCCAAAACGCAAAAGGAGAGATGGCCTGCTTCGGCAAGCGCAGATTATGGATGTGGCATTGAAACTTTTTGCCGAAAATGGCTATCATAGAACGTCCATCGATGATATCATAAAGAGCACAAATATCGTCAAAGGAACATTTTATTTACACTTCGAAAGCAAATATCATTTACTCGAGAAAATCATCGATTCAAATTTACAATTAATGTACGAATCAGTAAAGCTTTTAGACATCTCAATGCCAAAACCGATTGAAGAAATAAAAAAATTTTATATTGATACCGCTCGCATGCTCATGCAAGATGAGAAGCTTCGCCTTTTTATAAAGGTATTTTTCCGAGATGCGTTAAGCCTCGAACAGTCGCTCATTCATAAAATAAACAACTTTTTTCAACAAATTGCCGACATGTCCACTCAATACATCTCCAAAGCGCAAAGAGAAGGGCGAGTAAAAAAGCATTTAGATGCGCAGGTCATCTCATATAGCATTATTGGCGCAGTAAAAGAAATTTTATACCATATCATCGTATTTGAAAAAAATTTAAACATCGATACTACTATCACGACAATGCTCGATACGTTCTTAAGCGGAATGCTCGAAAACGCTTAATGCGGTGCTCAAAAGTGCAATAAAATTTTAAGAAGAATACGTAAAAGGAGGGCGGTGTATGGACTCCCCACAAGCATTGCGCTTGCGATATATGGCGCTCATTTATGCAATTCTTTTTTCGCTCGCGGTGTTTGTCTTTATTTTTTTCCCTAATACGCTCTTTCGTGCTATCAATGCGCTTTCTCTTATGATGTTCCCATCACTGCCACTTGCGACGGATTCAGGCAAATTTTGGTTTTCACTGGCAATATCGATGATGGGCACAATCATCGCCCTGTCGCTTTTTATTTATAAAAACGTTCGCAAATACTACATGATGGCAATCCCATTAGCAATCGCAAAGTTTACCTCTTCATGTTGTGGACTTTTTTATTTTGTTTTGGGCTATTTTATTGGTGAGACAAACACGCTCGCTAATTTACTTATTTTTCTTACCGATTTTCCTCTCGGGGTTGTCGCATTTGTTTTCTGGCGAAATGCGAAAAAAATTCTCCCACCTGCATAATTTTTTTATTTTTCCATCCATCGATGCGTATTAATTATTAGAAATGCACATTTTCACCTATAGGAATTTTTAGGAGGGAAGATATGCGACATATTCTGCCTTTTACCATTGCAATGCTGGCCTGTTCGTACCCTACCCCTACTCACTATACTTCTGACACTGCGGATAAATCAATTATAGGAATTGAAATAGTATTGCCATCGTACGAATTCACCATTGGCGATGAAATCCCAGCGCGATGTGTGGCATTGCGCAACGATGGAACCCGGTATGAAATCGATACAACCCTTCTTCGGTGGCAAAGCACAAATGAAAACGTCTGTTCCATCATTGAAAATAAGCCACGCGCCGCAGGGCGCGGGACAGCGATCCTCATTGCCTTTTTTGAATCCTTCAGTGCCGAGAAATCAATCTGTGTCATTGCGCCGCCAAATTATCTAAAGCTTCTTATAAGCGAAGTGTATTACGATGCAGGTACTCTTGCCGACGCAGAGTTTATCGAACTTTGGAACACTGCCGAAGAGGAAATCGATGCGAGCGGGTGTATCATTGAAGAAGGAGCGGGATTGTATTCATTCACACTTCCAAAATCCACCATCATCGGTGCGAACAAAAAGATAGTGCTTCCCAGAAATATTGAATCGTTTTTTCAGGAATTCAAATTCTATCCCGAGCTACCTTCCTCACAAATTGTGCTCGGCAATAGCGGCGAAACAGTTTTATTACAAAAACCCAATGGCGAAATCATCGATATTGTATTTTTCGAAGGAGGCGATACAAAATACCCACAAACCTCTGAATGGTGTTCATCGAAGCTGCCAAATGCAACAAAAGGGAATTCAGCATTTCGAACATCAGCAACAAACACGCATTCGTGTAAGGATTGGGCGGTTGGTTTACCTACTCCAGGATATTAAAAAAATGTTATACTTTTTTTAAAAAATTTCCGTAAATAATATTGACAAACTTCCTAGGTGAGATAATTTTAGAATTGTGATTATGAAGAACATCGCAATGACATCGCAATTACACAACCTCTTCCTATTGGCTCTACTGCTAAATCTTGGCAAATGCCAGGAGGGGAGGACGTGATGTAATTGCGAATGAGTGCAGAAATTCGCAAAAGCCGTCAGGGAACCCCTCTCTGGCGGCTTTTTTATTTTGAAGGTTAAAGGTGCAAAAAATGATTCGAAGAAAACTTCACAATATCATGCCAAAAAAGGTGCCAATTGACCGATATTTTTCACAACACTACAAACACTTTGTGACGGAGGTATAGCCCAATGAGCGAAAAAGTATATATTTTCGATACCACTCTTCGTGATGGCGAACAATCGCCTGGCTTTAGTATGAACACAACCGAAAAACTCCATATGGCGAATCAGTTAATGAAGCTGGGAGTGGACATAATAGAAGCTGGTTTCCCCATTGCCTCGCGAGGCGATTTTGAAGCAGTTCAAAAAATCGCCAGCACTGCAAAGGGCGTTCAGATTGCGGCGCTCGCTCGAGCAAATTTTCAAGATATCGATACCGCATGGGATGCAATCAAGGAAGCTGAAAATCCTCGGATTCACACCTTCATCTCGAGTTCCGATATCCATATCCACTATCAACTCAAAAAAACGAGAGAACAAGTCTTAGAACAAGCGGTGGAAGCAGTGAAGCGTGCATGCCGATACACTTCAAACGTAGAATTTTCGCCAATGGATGCAACCAGAAGCGAACGCAAGTTTCTTGCGCAAATGATCGAAGCAGTGATTGAAGCAGGAGCGACAACAATCAATATTCCCGACACTGTCGGCTATGCAATACCTTCTGAGTTTTACGATCTCATTAAGTTCCTTAAGGAAAACGTCCACGGCATCGAAAAAGTAATTATTTCTGTGCATTGCCATAACGATCTTGGTCTTGCAGTTGCAAACTCCTTAGCAGCAATCCAGGCAGGCGCACGCCAGGTGGAATGCACAATTAACGGTATAGGCGAACGGGCTGGCAACACTGCAATGGAAGAAGTGGTCATGGCAATTAAAACGCGAAGCAATCTTTTCAATGTGCATACCGACATTCGAACTCAACAAATTGTCCCAACCAGCAAACTTCTCACGCACATCACTGGTGTTACGGTACAGCCAAACAAAGCGATTGTTGGAGCAAATGCATTTGCCCATGAATCGGGCATCCATCAGGATGGAATGTTAAAAAATGCGATGACCTACGAAATTATGCGTCCCGAAGATGTGGGCATTTCAAAATCCACGCTCGTATTAGGAAAGCATTCAGGACGCCATGCAGTGATCGATAGGCTTAAACATTTAGGGTATGAGCTTTCAGAAGAAGAATTGGAACGATTCTTTAAATATTTCAAAGCGCTCGCGGATGTAAAAAAAGAAATATTTGACGAAGATCTCGAAGTGCTCATTGGTGAAGCAATTTTTAAAGAAAAAGGAAGATATAAGGTTACCAATGTGCAAATCTCTACTGGAATGTATTCTCCCCCAATGACGCTTGTTACCATTAAGGACCGCGAAAAAGGTGGCGAAGAATCGTTCGATGTTGCCCACGGAAATGGCGGAGTCGATGCGGGCATCAACGCCGTGAAAAAAATAACAGGCACCACTGCAACAATTGAATCGTTTAATCTCGTTGCTATTACAGGCGGATCAGATGCGCTCTGCGAAGTGACGGTCACTGTGAAGGAAAACTGGAATGGACAAGAACTTAAAGTCTTCGGGAATGGGGTAAACATCGACGTATCAGTTGCAGGAATTCTCTCGTTTGTAGACGCGCTCAATAAGCTTGAATACCGAAAGAAATTAAACGGCATTAAAACAAAAGCAGAAGCTATGCTATAAACTCGTTGCACGAATAAAAGATGGGACCCATCATTGCACAATTTTATTGTGATATTTGAACGCTTTAAGCGTATTTGCAAGCAACATCGTGATGGTTAATGGTCCCACGCCACCAGGAACGGGTGTAATTGCAGCTGCAACTTTCGATACTTCATCGAAATTCACATCGCCAACAAGTTTCGATTTTGCCGAATCGGTGGGATTTTCTATCCTATTGACACCTACATCAATTACCACCGCACCTTCCTTCACCATGTTTCCGCGAATTGTGTTGGGCTTGCCCGCTGCAACCACCAAGATATCTGCCTGTCGCGTAAAATATCCAATATCTGCTGCCGCAGTGTGGCATATTGTCACAATGCAATTTGCCCTTTTGTTTTTTTGCACCATCATGTTCGCAAGTGGTTTTCCCACAATGTTGCTGCGACCAACCATTACAAGATGCTTGCCTTTTAAATCATTCACATACCGATTAATAAGTTCCTGGCACCCAAGGGGAGTACACGGGTAAAAACAATCCTCATCGCCAATGACCATCTTGCCCACATTGACTGGATGAAAGCCATCAACATCCTTGAGTGGATCGATTGCGTTGATCACTGCATTCTCATTAATATGCGAAGGAAGCGGTAATTGCACGAGAATGCCATTTACCTCCGGCGCAGCATTCAATGTGCGAATGAGCGACACAAGATCATCTTGTGAAGTGTCGTGGTGAAGCGTATGCTGGAAAGAAACAATTCCCACTTCCTCACATGCTTTCCCTTTCATTCGCACATACACCTGCGACGCCGGATTCTCGCCTACCAAAATTACCGCAAGCCCAGGCAATTTGCCTGTTTTGCTTTTTAACTCGTTAACTTCTTTCCTAATTTCAGCGCGAAGTTCTTCCGCGATTGACTTTCCATCAATTATTATCGCCATATTTGTCACCCATCACCCATGATAAACAATTCTCAATGAAACCGCATATTATATGTCCTCATCGAAACGACAGCCAATACCGATATGTTTCCTATGTCAATCTCTATGCAGACACTTCTAGATAAAATCGATTAATCTTTCTCCATTCGCATCTGCTTATACGCATTAATCAACCCATTTGTTGATGAATCGTGCGATGCGATTTTTGCATCATCCTTCAACTCCGATAAAATTTTTCCCGCCAGTTGCTTTCCAAGTTCAACTCCCCACTGATCGAAACTAAAAATATTCCATACCACACCCTGTACAAATATTTTATGTTCGTAAAGTGCAATGAGCGCGCCAAGGGTTTTTGGGGTAATTTTTTTTACAAGAATCGAATTCGTTGGTCGATTCCCTTCGAAAACTTTAAACGGTGCAATTTTTTTTATTTCCTCTTTGCTCAATCCCGATGCCGCAAGTTCAGCTTTTACTTCCGACAATGTTTTCCCATTCATCAATGCTTCGGTTTGTGCGAAGAAATTCGCCAATAGCTTCTCGTGATGATCGCCAATGGGATTGTGGCTTATTGCAGGTGCGATGAAATCGCACGGAATGAGCTTTGTCCCCTGATGAATGAGCTGATAAAATGCATGCTGCCCATTCGTTCCCGGCTCTCCCCAAATGATTGGCCCCGTTTGGTAAGTTACTCTTTTCCCTGCCCTATCTACGTTTTTGCCATTCGATTCCATATCGCCTTGTTGAAAGTAGGCAGCAAAGCGGTGTAAATACTGGTCATAGGGCAAAATCGCATGAGTCTCTGCGCCAAAGAAATTGTTATACCATATCCCCAGCAATGCCATGAGCACAGGAATGTTTTTATCAAAGGGCGCATTGCGAAAATGGATATCCGCCTCATGCGCACCTTCTAGCAATGCGGTGAAATTATCAAAACCAATAGTGCAGGCAATCGAAAGGCCAATGGCTGACCAAAGCGAATATCTTCCCCCTACCCAATCCCAAAAGCGAAACATGTTCGACACCTCAATGCCAAACTTTTTTACTTCTGCTTCGTTGGTAGAGACTGCAACAAAATGCTTCGACACATGGGCAATATCGACCGCTTTCTGCAAAAACCAATTTCTGGCAGTATGCGCATTGGTCATAGTCTCTTGAGTAGTGAAAGTCTTCGAAGAGATAATGAATAGCGTGGTTTCTGGCATGCAGTTTTTCAACGTTTCTGCGATATGCGTTCCATCGATGTTGGAAACGAAATGGGGTTTTATTCGTTTCCAATA
>JAOAAF010000070.1:15739-16116 GCA_026419015.1 Spirochaetota bacterium | reverse complement strand
CAACAAATACGTTCCAAGATTTACTCAACGAATACTGCCCGCTGCTCCCCCTACTGCAGTGTTATTCATCACGCTCATCGTCGCATCGATCATCGGTGCGGGGAAAGATATTATCTTGCATAGTGGACCAAGGCTTATCGGCGCGGTTTTTTCTCTGCACGCGTGCGGTTTTCTCTTAGGATATGTGCTTTCTCGCATTATTGCGCGCGATATCATCGTTGCGCGCACCATCTCGATTGAAGTCGGAATGCAAAATTCCGGACTTGGGGTGGTGCTTGCCCGCAACAATTTCCCAAATCCCGCTTTTGCCATTCCAAGCGCAATATCGAGCCTTTTTCATTCCCTTATCGCCAGTGCGCTCGCGGCGTGGTGGCGTA
>JAOAAF010000070.1:0-15730 GCA_026419015.1 Spirochaetota bacterium | reverse complement strand
TCCTCTCTGGTCTCGTGGGCTCGGAGATGTGTATAAGAGACAGGCTCGCGGCATGGTGGCGTAAGAAAATTCCAAAACAAAAAAATAATTGATATTTTCTCTCCACGTTATTAAAATAAATTAATCTATTTAATCTTAAAATAAACAGTTGAGGTTTTTAACATAAATTCACTTGCACCCGGTTTTTCCTCATAACATTGCATGGGGGTGCCTATGAATGCTCTTGAACGCTCAATGAGACGCTTTGCATTTCACTTTATCCTCCGCACTGAAGGGATTAGCTATTTTCTCATTGTTCCGATGCTTATATTTTACGTCATTACCTGCGTAGGGCTAACCGATGAGCAGATGATTTTATTTTTAAAAATTGCCATAATCGTGTTTGTGCTTTCTTTTACCACTACTCAAATTAACAATATATTAGTCATTTTACCTGTTATTCGCTATTTTAAAAAAGTGCTTCACAATAAAAAAATTAGCGATGAAGAATATGCAAAAGCAAAAAAGCGGTTTTTATCATTGCCCTATCTCCATAGTTTTGGCGCCTTCTTCCGTTGGATTGTGGGACTTGGAAGTGCAATCATTCCTTTTTCGATTCTATCGGATATCCGGCCAACCCAGCAATTTAACCTATGGATGACCGTGATCATAAACGCACCACTCGGTTCCGTGCTTTATTTCCTCCTTACAGAACTCTACATACAAAAACTCCTCAACCTTGGTGCTTTTTCAAAATGGGCACGCTTCGATTTCAAATACCGTATTTTGATTTTCACTCGACTTTGGATTTCAATTGTCGTTATATGCGTGGTTCCATTCTTAACGCTTCTTACATATTTTCTTATTTACGCGGATAGAGCGCAAATCCACGAACCGTACTTTTACGCAAAGCTTATTATTATTGGTTCCTTTGGACTTTTAGGTGCTACGCTTGTTGCGTATATTCTCACACGCACAATGATCGACAAAATTCGCATCATCCTCGATTTTCTCCGCAACATTAGCAAAGGACTTCTATTCCTTGAGCGTCAGGAAATTGCTGTAGATGATGAATTGGCATCGATTAATAAATCGGTGTTTAAAACGAAAGAAAATTTGCGCATCCTTGCATCGGAAATAACCACAACGACAAACGAATTGAAAAAATCTGCAGAAAATCTTCGAGAATCGGCAGCTATTCTTGCAAAAATGTCTCAAGAAGAAGCTGCCATCATCCAACAGACGTCAAGCGCGTATGAACAAATGTCCGCAGCATTCGAAATGAACATTGCCAATACAAAAAAGCAAAGCGAAGAATCAAACCTCATCAGCGAAAAGATCTCTGTGATTTCCGATTCCAGCATTGTGCTTTCAAAACGAATTGCAAACCTTAAAAACAAAGCGCGCACATCGGTAACCATTTCGAAGGAAAGTGGAGAGAAACTTAAAAAAACAGTAGATGCAATTCACGAACTTTCAGGGTACATTGCAAACATCAATGAAATGATCGAAATGATCAACGAAGTCGCTGATCAAACAAATCTTTTAGCATTAAATGCCGCAATAGAAGCAGCGCGCGCAGGCGAACACGGAAAAGGCTTTGCGGTGGTCGCTGATGAAGTAAACAAGCTTGCCGATCGCACAACTTCTCTTGCCAACGATATCAAAAAAATAATATCCGAACGCCTTACAAATATTACCTCCATCACAAGCTTTTTACAAGAAACAGAACAGGCTTTTGACAATATCCGCACAAGCATTGAAGAAATCGAACTAATCATCGAAGATGTGGATGTTTTCACAGGAGAGTTAGCACAAAAAAGCGCAGAAATTAAATCCAACGCCACCCATCTTTCTGAAATTGCTCTTGAAATCTACAATGCATCCACCGAACAAAAGGCAACAAACGAAGAGCTTACAAAGGCAATCAACACGATGAGCGAATCGTCACAGCAAACATCGCAAAACGCCGACATCGTCCACCGCGCTTCAGCAGAAATCGAAACAAAAGCACAAAAACTTCATTCGCTGGTAGAACGATTTAAGCTCGAAAAATAACGTCACTTCTCTAGCCTTTGAATTATCTTTTTCGCATCCTCAAGTGCAGGATCTAATTCAAGCGCACGGCGCGCATAATAAAGCGCTTTTTCTTCGTTTTCGTGTTTTCGATACAATTCTGCGAGCGCAACGTAGGCTTCAGTATTTTGGGGATCAATTTCCAACACTTTTAAAAATTGATTTTTTGCCTTTACATCATCGTAGTCGGGACCTTTGAAGTAAAAGCGCGCAAGGTATAAATTTACATCCCTCGATTCGGGATAAATTGCAAGAGCTTCTGTTGCATATTTAATGCCATCCTTCACGTGTTGCCTGCGCTTTTCATTCGAAATCGCAAGTTCATATGCCATTTTGTATTTTACTTTTGTCATCCCTTTTAGCAGTAAAAATTTCTCTTCATTGTCGTAAATCCTGCCAATCTCTCGGTATGCTTCCTCGTATTCTTTCATCGCAAAAGCAAGCGAATTATCCTTTAAGTACATATGCCCGAGAGCTGCATGCGCCTCAGGATATCGCCGATCGAGCTCAATTGCTTTTTTATATTGTGCGATCGCCTGTCCATAATCTCCGCTATGCGCGAAAAAATCTCCTCGTGCCTTAAAGATGTACGCATCTTTTGAAAAGTTTTCCTCTACTTTTTGAACTACACGATAACCTGGCCACGAAAATCGATAGTTCCCGTATCCAATTAGCATTGGCCCAAACGAAGCATCGCGATAGATAATCTTAACTTCAATCCTCCCTACCACCAAATTCCTGTTATTAATTACGAAAAGAAAATCCCCTTTTTTAACTCCCTCTATTCGATATAATCTCACCGTAACTCTCGTGTTCGGTTGAACAACTTTCAAAAGCTCTTGAGCATGGGCATCCTCGCGAGAACCAATTGCCACAACTTCCCCAACTAGCATTGCATACCATCCGATTTTATCGCTTTCAGTATAAAAGACTTTTATTTTCTCTTGTGAATCGTGTGCGCGCAAAGAGATTGCAGTTGAATTGTTTTCTCCTACAATCATAAATGCGAAAATTACTGCGATATGAACTTTGCAAAAATTCTTTATGATTTTCATCGCAAAAACCGAAGAGGATTAAGCGGTGTTAAGTGTTTGCGAATTTCAAAATGTACATGCGGTCCAGTGGATGCGCCCGTAGTTCCAGATTTTCCTATTACATCTCCCGCCTTGACCACATCGCCTTCTTTGACTAAATTCTCGCGATTATGGCCATACACAGTAATATAACCGTCGGTATGCTTCAGGATTATCATATTCCCATAGATCTCTTTCCACCCGCTGAAAATGACTTTGCCATCAGCAGCAGCCTTTACGGGCGAATCCATGGGACATCCAATATCTAACCCGGTATGAAAGCCACGTTTTCCCGAAATGGGACTTATCCTGCTTCCAAACGAAGAAGTAATTTCTCCTTTAACTGGCCAGTTAAATATTTTTCGTGAACGTTCATCTCTTTTTTTTGCCAATAAAATACATTTGCGATGTTGGGAACTTTTACCTTCTTTTCTATCAATTGGCATCGCATCGGGGATAAAAAGGACAGTTCCCACCATTATTCGAGATCCGCGAATATTGTTTTGCTCCCGAATTTTCTCGAGAGCGATTCCATACCTCGTAGCTATTGAAAACAATGTTTCGCTGCGCAGGACTTTATGTCGTATTCCTATTCGATTTGGTACGACGATATTTTTCCCAAAAGAAAGCATGTCTGGATTAGAAATATTGTTCGCTTTAATAATGAGCCTGTGGTCTGTTTTAAATTTTCGCGCGATGCTCCATAAATTGTCGCCCTTTCGAATCGTATATCGCGTAAGATGCCAGGTGTTATCTTTCTTTCGCAATTCATTAAATTCTTTCTCAAATACCTCGTGAGGGCGAATTTTTGCATCGGTCGAGATGCTTTCAGCAAATTGGTCGTCGTAAATGATTTTTCCCCGTGCTTCGCTTTCTCCCTCTGGTTCTTCTTCTCTCGTTATGCCGTGAATGATTATTGCATTTTCTATTTTCTCGAAGTCGCTATCGGAAAGAGGATAACGCGCAGAATTGCTGCCAAATACGGTGCCCACCATTAGCGCGCAAAAAATATTTAATACAACTATCAAAACGATAGAATGCAATCGCAACATTTTCATACGATATTTATCGGAAATGCGAAATGGATGCTTTACTAAAACTTGTTTTGCAAAAATGATCTATTTTTTTGAGGAATACAATGAACAAAGCAAAATTTCTCAATAGCTCTCCATTTGTATTTTCCCTACCCCGTCAATAATTTTAAATTATTCGACACATAGCGACGTGTTATCAATAACTGTTGAGGGTACATTTCTATTCGAAATGACCAAGTCGTAAATTTCGCAAATCTTCCGTTTCAATACATCGATCCCCTCACCGGTAAGGGCTGATCCATATATCGCATGGAAATTATCGGTTGGGTTTGCAACCAACTGATCATCTTTCTTCAATCGGTCTATTTTATTATAAAACACGATCGTTGGTTTGTTGCCCGCCTGTAAATTGAGAATTTCGTTTTTTACCGTTTGCATGGCTGTGCGGTAATCGCGCGCAGAAACATCAACTACATGAATTAAAAAATCTGATTCCGTTATTTCCTCCAGCGTCGATTTAAAGGATTCAACGAGATGCGCGGGAAGATTGCGAATAAAGCCAACTGTATCGGTCAATAAAATCTGCCGTTGTTCATCAAGATAGACAGCGCGCGTGTAGGCATCGAGCGTTGCAAACAAACGATCTTCTACAAAAAGATCATCCTTTGCTAACACATTGATGAGAGTCGATTTTCCTGCATTTGTGTATCCTACCACCGCCCCGCGAACCAATCCTTTCCGCGAAGCGCGCACTAGTCTGCGGTGATTACTAATTTTTTGTAATTTTCGTTTTAGCATGGAAATTCTTCGAACGATATGACGCCTATCGCTTTCAAGCATCTTTTCACCAGGACCACGCGTACCGATTCCTCCACCTAATCGTGAAAGCACACCACCTAATCCTTTAAGGCGAGGAAGGAGATACCTCAATTGAGCTAACTCGACCTGAATTTTTGATTCCGCACTTTTCGCACGGCGCGCAAAGATATCGAGAATCACTTCTGTTCTGCCCACAACCCGGCATTTTAACATTTCCTCAAGATTGCGAATTTGACTGGGCTTTATGTTATTCAGATCAAATACGACGAGCGTAATGTTCATATCAATTATCAATTGTTTAAGTTGCTCACACTGCCCTTTCCCGATGAGAGTGGAGGGATCAATTTGTTTCCGCGTAAATTGCACCGTATGCGAAACAGTTGCACCTGCTGTTTTCACAAGCATCTTTAATTCATTGAGTGATTCTTCCGCGTGATGAATGTTTTCTTTATCGACAATGAGAGAAATCAAAAGTGCGCGCTCATCCTTTGATACTGGAATTCTATTTACCGAGGCATCCATTGAAAAACACCTTACACCCTGGACTGATATTGTGAGCAGAAAACCATCCACGGTTTACTTCTATCGCATAGCGCACAGGCCATCTTGACGAATGAATGGTTTTCTCATCAAGGGGATCCATGTCGCGTATTTCTCTTATCACCCCGCTGCGATCGACAAAGGCAACGCTCAACGGGAGATAGGTATTTTTCATCCAAAACGATGGATGGTGATCCACATCAAAAATAAAAAGCATTCCGCGATTGGTGGGGAGGTTTTTGCGAAACATTAACCCTTTTCTTCGGCGAAATTCCGTATCGGCAATTTCAACATCAAGAAAAACTGTCTTCCCTTCAGCATTCTTAAGCCCGATGCGACAAATTTTATTTTCTGCATTGGCGAGATCTCCCTGCCACAGAAACCAAAGAAGATACAGTGAAACGAAAAACCAATTTTTCTTTTTCACTATAAACGGATTCATCATTGAATTGCTCTTTTTATTGATTATGAAATATACAACGTAAAGAATGTCAATGAGCTTTTCGCATTTGCTTTTTATTCTGATTTTCTCTCAGGCAAAAACACATTAAACTGCACCCATTTCCCTTCTTCTGATTCTGCCCAGATTCTTCCTTCGTGTTTCTCAACAATTTTTTTACACATATATAATCCCAACCCAGACCCTTTTATGCCTTCGGTCCCTTTTTGTTTCAAGCGCACAAATTTTTTAAAAAGATTGCGTTCAATATCATCCTTTGAAATTCCAACACCTTCATTATACACAGAAAAAATGTAACCGCCTTCTACTTTTTTCATCGAAAGCTTTATTTCTGTCTCTTCTCGCCCATATTTTATTGCATTATTGAGCAAATTCGTGACAACAATCTTTAAAAGGTTCGGATCCCCGTTTATTATAGGCGTTGTTGCGAAGTCAGTTTTAATGGACATTTTTTTCAAGTTATTCTGGTGCTCTGGAATATTTATGACTGGTATGACAACTTCATTAATAAAATCAATACTTTTCTGAAAAGATTCGAGATTGTCCATTTCCATTTTGGAAAGATCTAAATAATTCCGTATTATATCTTCAAGGTAACGGCAATTGCGAAGTATCGATTCAACTATTTTTTGCTGTTCTGGATCCAGTTTTCCAAAGTATCCCTTATACAGCGTTTCAGCTGTGGTGTGTATCGCAGATGTAGGGCTTCTCAGTTCATGCGAGACGATCGCCATAAGATCGAGCATTTTCGCTTCCGATTTTTTTTCCTTCGCTTCAATGGCATTTTTCACCACTTCCCGCAACTCATCTGGAGTAAACGGCTTTGGAATGTAATCGAATGCGCCAAGTTTTAAAGCTTCTCGTGCAGATTCCACAGTCGCATACCCGGTAAACATCACCACAATCACATCTGGATAATCAGACTTTATTTTCTTTAAAACTTCAATTCCATTTAGGCCAGGCATCATCAAATCTGTAATAACCAAGTCATAATCTGTGACTTTCATTTTTTCTAATGCTTCCGTTCCAGAATAAGCGCTGTCCAGATCATAATTTTCTCGTTGAAGGATCTTCGTTGTCCCTTTAATGACAATATCCTCATCATCGACGATTAATATTTTAGGTCTTTTTTCCATAATTTTTCACCCTCATTAGTTTTCCTTCCCTGCTTCAACAGGTAGGCTTATAGTAAACGTAGTACCTTCTCCTACTTTGCTTTTAATATCGATTGTGCCATTATGTCGATTGACAATCCCATAGGTTACTGCAAGTCCAAGGCCAGTTCCTTTTCCCACTTCCTTTGTTGTAAAAAAAGGATCGTACACCTTACCGATATTTTCTTCGCTTATCCCCACACCAGTATCAATTACTTCCATGTTAACACGCTTTTTATTTTCATCGTACCATGTGCGTATGGTAAGCGTTCCACCATTGGGCATTGCATCTGCCGCATTCATTGCGAGATTATTTATTACTGATCTCATCTGCGTCACATCGAGATTTATCATTGGCAAATTCTCTGCAAATTCTGTCACGATTTTAATATTTTGAAAGTTCGCAAGCTTTTCAAGCATTGTGAGCGATTGGCGTATTACATCGTTAATGTTGACAAGCTCTTTTTCGAGCTTGGATTCGCGCGCGAAATCCAAAACTTGTTTTACGATTTTTCGGCATCGTAACGCTTCATTTACTATCACTTGCAAATCCTCTTCATGTTTGGTACCTTTAAAATCCTCCAAAAGCAAGCTTGCATACGTAAGGATTCCCGTAAGCGGGTTATTTATTTCATGTGCAATTCCCGATGCAAGCCGCCCAAGCGATGCAAGCTTTGCTGACTTCACTATTTGCCTTTCAGTTCTCTCTTTAAGTTGTTGATCTCGTTCCAAAATTGCCTCAACCATATTATTAAAAACAGTTCCTAAATATCCCATCTCATCTTTCGAATTGATTTCAATTTTCTTGTAATTCCCACGAATGATTTCTCGAGTTGCCTCAATTAACTTTTGTGCTGGTTGAGTGACGCTATTAACCAAATATAGCGATATGATAACCGCAATAATCGACGTTACGATAATAATAATTAAATAATACATAGTAGTGTCGCGAAGGATGCGATTGTACTTTTCTTCAAGTATTCCCACATACATGATTCCAATTATTTTATTATTAATATCAACAATAGGACCATATGCGGAAAGATACCAATTATTTACAACAAAAGCTTTATCGAGCCATATTTTCCCTTTTTCAAACACTTCTTTATACACTTCTTCAGAAATTTGCGTTCCGATTGCTCTCGTTCCATCTGCCTGACGTACATTTGTCGAAACGCGAATATCTTCTAAGAAAATTGTGGTAGTTCCGAGGTCTACATTGTTTATTTTTTCATCTTTAAAAAGCAAATTTCTAATTTTATCTACAAGATCGATGGTATTGTTTAATATCTTTGCACCATAAATGAGACCAATAATTTTGCCATTTTGTATTACTGGGGAACATGCTTTCAAAACTAATGCGCGTTCTTCCATTTGGCGTTCCACTTTTCGCGCACGGGGGGTTTTGATGATCTTGATTTGAGCTTTTTTTGCTATGTGCTCTCCTTCTTTCAAAAGGTCGTCTTTACCTATGACATCATATCCAAAGTGAGATTTGCCAGTTGAAATAACTTTTTGAACATACGAATCGTTTTTTACATCATCGCCAAAACGAGAGAAATTCGAAACGCGTACTATTACTTTTCCCTCGCTGTTTGTTACTGTCAGGATATCGAACTGTCTTTGGCCTTTTAAAATTGCATCCCGAATTGACTCAAGATACGATAAATACTCCAAAAAGCGCATTTTAAAATGAATCCGTTCATTAAAAAAATACTTCATTGTGTTAAGATCAGAGCGCACATCTTCATACGCCTGACCAATGACATTATCGTTAATAATTTTGATGCCGATTGCAATTGAAGCTGTTCCAATGATGAAAACAACGGCGAGAAACGCAAGGATAAGCTTTATTTTAATAGTGAGAGCAAATTTCATCTCCCATTTACCTACCAGGAAATCTCGCGTTCACTTAATCGCGCAAAAGTAAACGTCGCTCACTATGCGTGCTATCCTTGCTACAATACAATATATTTTTTTTCAACCTATTTAAAATATTTTGCGATAACCCTTAACAGTTCTTCGATTTTGATTGGCTTTGTGAGAAAATCCTTTATCCCCGGCAAAAAGCTATCATTTTGGTCCAATGAAAATCTCGAATTAGTCACTTGATTGATGGCAGTGAGCATCACTATTGGGATCTCTTTAAACTCGGCATATCGCGAGGATGAACGCGAACTGCGAATTTGATTAGCAATTTCAAACCCAGCGGTATCCGTTTCCATCATTACGTCTAAAATAATTAAATCGGGCTTTTCTGCCAGCATCACTGAGAGCCCTTCTGTTCCGCTATATGCTTTCACCACCTCATAGCCATTATGCCGCAGCGCAGCTTCAAGCGTTTGAACAAGATCCTTGTCGTCATCGACAATGAGAATTTTTTTTGCCATCGCCGTCTCCCTTTTACTCATTCAGTAGTTGATAAATCGCATTTCGATTTTTCCATGCCTCTGTCATCTGATACATATCCATGGGGAACTCGATCTGCTTCATTTCCACTGGTGCTACTTTTTTATCAACAAGACCTAATGCGAGAGCTACTCCATAGATAATCGCCTCAGGCCGTGGAGGGCATCCAGGAATGAAAAAATTCACTTTCACCGCTTTGTCGGCTCCACCTGTGACGTTATAGCTATCAAACCAACTCCCTCCCCCCGTTGCACATGAACCAATGCCAAATACAAGTTTAGGCTCGGGAATCGCATCGTAAGCTTTCTTAACAAGATGAAAAGTAGGTCGCGTCACTGCTCCCGATAACAACATCACATCCGCATGGCGCGGTGAAGCAACCAATTTAATCCCAAACCGTTCTACATCGTAATAGGGCGTAAGCACATTGAGTATCTCAATATCGCACCCATTGCACGCACCCGAATTGCAATGATATACCCATAAAGATTTCGGGAATGCCTTCGCGCACAAATTCTTTAACATGTTCATCCCTCCACTTTCGTCGGTCGAGTGTAATTGTCTGACATTTTTATCATCGCTTCATCGAATTGTTCAGTTGTCTTTTTAATGACGATTCGCTTTTCCAAGTTATCATACCGATATCCTTTCATATCGAGCCGCTCAATCGCATTCTTATTTTCCATATCATAACAACGCCCACAACGTTGGCATGTGAGCATAAAAAGTTCCATCCGCTCGGTTAAATCTTCCTTATTGTCGGTTGCCAGTTCAAACCGTTCTGTCATCGTAATTGCTTTCTCGGGACATATATCCGCACATTTTCCACAATAGGTACATCGAGAAGCATCATAGAGCATTACGCGAATTTCTTGGCACACATCGCGCACCAGAATTGTGCGAGCAGAACAATGATCGGAACATGCTCCGCATCCCACGCATTTGTGATGATCCCAATGAGGCATGCCGCGGAAATTTTTGGGGACAGGGCGAGGTTCAAACGGATAGCGAAGCGTTACTACTCCGGGTTTAAGGACTAACAACAGTTGTTTTATTTTACTAGTAAGCCACACAGCTGTTCTCCTTCACACAAATGATTTACAATCCATACACGGAAAGCCCAACCGCGCACAAAGCAAGCACAATGAGAACCGAATAATACGTAATTGCCTGATCGATGCGCAATCGCGGATTTGTTGCTCCCAATAGTGCAATGAGCACATATACTCCTGCCACACCGATAAGCTGAATTATCACATTCACCGCATAATATTCAGTGAGAACAAAGGGAGCAAACGCCATTATCAAAAGCGATGCATAAAACATCTGTTTGAGCATCATATAATACTTAAAAAGCGCATAATTTGGCCCGCTGTATTCAATAAAGGGACCTTCCAGTATTTCGATCTCTGCCTCAGCTATATCGAACGGTTGCCGGGCAACAAATGCTTGAAGCGCAAACAAATACGTTGCACACATTACAAGAACCGACCATCCAAAACCATCTGCAGTAATCCCGCGTATTGCCGACGATACGCCCAAAGACTGAATTTTAATTGCACCCATAATAAATGTCATTGCAAGAACGGGCTCAACCATAATCATCGTAATCATTTCTCTGCTTGCGCCAATTGCTGCGAACGTGTTTTTGCTTGAGAGCGCTCCTAAAAGCACTGACACTCCACCAAGGGTGAGCAAATAGATTACCGTGATGATGTCAGCATATCTATCTAAAATTCCCGATTTTCCCCCAAATGGCAGAAATGCAATCGCAGCGACAATTGATGCAAATGCAACAACAGGGGCAACGCGAAACGATGCATTCCCGTCAGCAATGAGGTTCTCTTTCCCGAGCAACTTCAGCAAATCGTAATATGGCTGCACAATTGGCGGACCCTGCCGCGATTGTATTTTTGCGGTGAGTTTCCGTATGATGCCCTCAAAGAGTGGGGCAACTGCCAAAAAGATGATTACGTTCACAACAACATACAGTACCTTCATGGCTTTCCGCTCCTGAATTTTCTGGAAATCGTTTCAAGTTCGCTTGCTTTCAGTATGGCTGCCTTTCCACTTCGTATGTCTACAACCTCTACTCGATCGGTACAGGAAAAACACGGATCGATGCTTCCCAAAATAATCGGGAAATCAGCAAACTGATTGTTCAAAAGCATCATCGGCACCCCTTGCAAATTCGGATACGTAGGAGCGCGAACGCGCCACCGTTCCGCACGATTTTCTTCCCCCGTAATCACATAGTGGACTACTTCGCCCCTGGGCGCTTCGACTTGAGCAAGGGCATGTCGATAAGGTGGGATCGGTTCTGTGAACTCATATAAAATTGGTCCATCATTTGGCAATTTTTCTATTGCCTGACGAATAATTTTCACCGATTCATAAATTTCAAGAATGCGGACAAGCACTGTTCCCCATACATCCATCGTATCGACAACTGGCACATCGAACTTCATCTCGTCGTACGCTGCATATGGATGATCGCGTCGCACATCAATATCTACTCCTCGTGCTCGCGCAACAGGGCCAACAAGGCTCCACTTAATCGTATCTTCTTTTGAAATGACACCTACGCCTTTTGTGCGTTTGTGAATCGCCGAATCTCCCACAACGGCTTTGTGAATAATCATCGTTTCTTTTTCGACATTTGCAACAACTTTCAAAATTTCTTCGCACAACTCATGTGTCAGATCCCTGCGTACCCCCCCAATTACGATCATCCCATACGTTTTGCGATTGCCAGTGATCTTTTCCCCAAGCCACATAATTTGTTCTCGCACGCGCCATGCTTGCATAAAAATCGTATCAAACCCAATCAGATGACCAGCAACTCCCAACCATAACAAATGCGAGTGCAGCCGTTCTATTTCGAGCATAATCGTGCGAATGTATTCTGCGCGCCGCGAAATCTTAATGCCCGCAGCGCGCTCAACTGCTTGTGAGTACGATGTGGCATGAACTGATCCGCATATGCCGCAAATGCGTTCAGCGACAAATGGAACTTCATTATAGCTCAACTGCGTTGTGCACAATTTCTCAATGCCGCGATGCGTCATAAAACCACGATAATCGCATCCTTTTATGGTTTCGCCATCAACATAGACTGCAAAGTTTGCTGGTTCGTGTAAACTCGGATGGAAGGGCCCTACGGGTACCATCGAACAGCCCGGTGGGCATTCATCGAACTGGTAGGCGACGTCTTCCGCCGCAGGTGGCACCAAATTATATGGAACATCTTTCCGAAGTGGGTATATCCCTTCTGGCCAATCATCAGCTAAAATAAGCCTTTTGGGTTTCGGATGCCCCTTAAACTTTAACCCCAAAAGATCCATATATTCGCGTTCAGACCATCCTGCATTGGGAATATCCGGCGTTATCGATATAAACGACGGATCTTCTTCGGGTGCACTTGTCCGCACGATCACCGTAAAATGAGCTGCATCAAAGGCAAACGTATGAACCAAAAGAAAAGATTTGTTTTTTTGCCGTTCATCGTTTCCAATGCTTACGAGATACCGACCACCTTTATTGACTATATCGTTCGAAACCTCGCGAACAATTTCGCGATTGATATCAATGAAAAGTTGCGAATTATTGTAAAGAAGCTCAGTTTTTATAATGTTTTTCCCGTACTTTTTTTCGAGTTCGTTTTTTAAGCTTTCCGCGTTAATTTGCATAGTTCACCTCGATTAGAAAATTCTATCACTCTTCTACATTACCTCCCGTCCAACGGAGCGCGTTTTTAAACGCGGCGAACATACTTCTGTTTTTATAGCGCGTCACGTTGTGCAGATCGTGATACCCACCAAGCCATGCTGGTACAGTGCGTTCGGAGGTCTTTCCTGATGATTTAACCGCATACCCAAATGCAACCGCTACAGCAATCAATAACAGTACCACAATGGGGACAGCAATCGCTGAAGGGACGCTTTCTATCCCCGGCGACCAAACCTGTACGCCGAAGGTTACTTCGCGAATTGTTTTCCCCGTTTCCATTACTGCGACTTCGAGCACGGAACCTTTCGATTTTTCAAACATCGCGATTATCAATTTATAATACATAATTGGAAAAAGCCCCTGCACAAGGCACAACACTGCAAGTAAAAACTTCGGGAATAACATCCCAATGGATACTTCGTGAATACTTTTCTTTACATCCCACTCTGAACCGGTCGAGGTAAATGCCATCCCAAAAAACTTCACATAGCATGAAAGCGTAATTGCACTGGTAAAAAGCGCAATAATTCCAAATATTGCCAAAAAAAGGTATGCTTTCCCAGCCAACACTGCAGTTGAGATAATTGTCCACTTACTGGCAAAACCGCTGAAAGGCGGGACACCTGAAATCGCAAGCGATGCAATTCCTGCGAACAATGCGCTTACAGGCATAAATTTCAAAAGACCGCCAAGTTTATTGAGATCCTTTGTTCCGGTTGCATACAATATGCTTCCACTTGAAAGGAAAAGAAGTCCTTTAAAAATTGCATGGTTTAACACATGATATACTGCACCGATCACTGCAACTGCGCCAAAAAATTTTACTGCACCATTTGTGCTATTGAATATAAAAATGCCAGCTCCGATTGCAAAAACGATGTAGCCGATCTGCCCTATTGAGCTGTACGCTAAAAGCCGCTTTGCATCGTTCTGTTTCATCGATTGCACAGTGCCAATAAAAAGCGTTGCTACCCCGAAAGACGCAAGAAGCATTCCCCAAAATGTCCAATCAACATGGACACCATCGCCATGCGGCACCATCCAAAAGAAGGAACGCAAAATTCCATACACTCCAGTTTTAATCATTACTCCGGAAAGCATTGCGCTGATCGGCGAAGGTGCAACTGAATGTGCATCTGGCAACCAGAGCTGGCCGAAAGGGAAGATACCCGCCTTGAAGCCAAAACCAAGCAATAAAAGTCCAAAGACTGCATACACCCAACCTTGCGAGGTCTTCGCGAGATTGAACGTAATGCTGTGCAGAGAATCGCCAAAAGAAACATTCGGGATCAAAAAAGGTACAATAACAATGAAAAGCCACGCAAGTTCCATCAATACGAGATATTTATTTGCGCCCTTTTTAACTTTTACATCGTTTTTCTCAAAGCGAATGAGAAAGAATGAAGCAATTGTCATCAGCTGCCACGAAATAGTAAAACCTAAAGAGAGATCGTCAACTGTCACAATCCCCATCATCCCTAAAACAAAAAGAGGATAATTAACATAGTAACTTGTAAGCGAATAATCTTTATAATGCTCCATATATTTTATTGAATACAAAGCGCTTACAATTGACATGAACGCAATCACGGAAAGGAAAAAAGCTGAAAGGCCATCCACTAAAAAGTAAATTGAAAAGAGGCCAAAATTGATAAGGCGAGAAGCTTGTGGTGGTGCTTCAAATATTATCTGATAGCTTGTATAAAGCACAATAATCGATGCAAGTGAAACAAAGACTGCATTGAGCCAAGAAAGTAATTTTCTTTTTATTGCCACAAACGGTGCACATGCAGCTGAAATGAAAAGTAAGATGAATGCCGCAAATAAATTCCCATAAATATCAACGTTCATATGCGTACTCCTTCTGGTATTCATTGAAGAGGTTTGAGAAAAATGCAACGATCGCATTGCACGCGCGTTCGACTGATTCGCTCATTGCTTCACCAAATTCGACTGAATGCGAAACGATTCCAAGCAAGTATGCACATTTCCCGTTATTTTCGAGGATATCCACCACCAGCGATGCGGACATTTTATGCGTTGAAAATTGTAAGGAAGTGGCTGCAATATCGCGGTATTTTCCCAAAACGAGTGTACCTGCTTCCAGTGGCGCGTTGACAGAATCGATGATGATCGCATTCTTTTCTTTTCTTTTTGCGAGCGAAAATGCATACGCTTCGATTACATCTTCCACATCTACAACCAATGCGCTTTTCTCTGGATGCATCGTGATAAGCTTTTTTGCAACGAATGAACCTGCACCATCATCCCCCCTTAGAGGATTTCCCATTCCAACGATGAATGCACCTTCCTTGAAAATCTTTCGAATATCATTGAAAAGCATCATCAAATTTGCTCCCCTAAGGTTTTGATCTGTCGGTATGTATACACTGGCCCATCGGTACATACCAGCGTTCGACCAATCGCACAGTGTTGGCACCTGTCTCTTATACACAT
>JAOAAF010000069.1 GCA_026419015.1 Spirochaetota bacterium | reverse complement strand
CCTGGTGGGCTGAATTCTGTGCTTCGACCTCTTCGTGAGGCGGGAATTAATATCGAGACGATATACCCGTTTATCAACTTACGTGGGGATGAAGCCATTATTATCATCGATGTAGATAAAATCAAGGAAGCTAAAGAACTGTTAAAAAAACAATGGATCAAAATATATGGGAAAGAAATTTATAAAATATGAGCTAAAAAATTCTCTGCGTGCGGTTCAAGTGTTAACAAGTTTAAACTAATATCTTTTGTAAAAAAAATTATATGAAGAAACTGTTTTATCTCATGTAAATATAAATTAAAATAATTCTTCTTACAGATTAAATTTGTAAAAAATCATTAATCAATACGCTTTCAATAATTTACGTAGTAAAATATTCAATATGTCTATATAAAATTTTTGCGTCATCGCGCAGTGCATCGGAACTTGCTGCAAGCTGTTGGGATCGCGCAGCAAATTCTTGTGTTTTTTCTGTAATGGAGGCAACCGATTTAATAATTTCCTCGGTTGCTGATTTCTGTTCATAAATGGAAACAGAAATTGCTTCGTTTTGATCTTTCACGCCAATAAGCGCGCTACTAATGATGTTTTTGTTTGCGCTTTCCTTTTCCATATAGGTATTTATTTCGTTCATTATTGTCTGGAACGAATGAAGCCATTCGATAGTGCTAAACATAAGTTCAACTACGCTTTCCATTGATTCTTTCCATGCGGCAACGTTTCGAAAATTTTCGTGGATCATTTTTGAAATGCTGTCGAGAGATTGGGAGGTTTTATCTGAAAGCTTTCCAACTTCTTCTGCAACAACGGCAAATCCTTTGCCTGCATCACCGGCTCTTGCTGCTTCAATGCTCGCATTGAGCGAGAGGAGATGAATTTTTTCCGCAATATCGTTTATAATATTTAGCACATCCACGATTCGCTTAGAGCTTTCGCTCATCGTTTCAATTGATTGGTTGATTGTCTTTAGTTTTTCTACTCCAAGTTTTGTATTGTTCGTAAAATTATTAAGATCATTTACTGCAGAGTTAATAATCGCACGCAATTTGTCGATGTCTTTGCTAAACGCTTGCATATTTTCTGTGATTTCATTAAGGCTTTCTACTTGGGTTTTTATTCTCTCTGCGATCGTATTGAACGATGCGCCGAGTTGCTCGACTGTTGCCATAATTTCTTCGGAAGCCGAGGCAAATGCGTTTGTGCTCGAAGAAAATTCAGCTGCTGTGTATGCCAAGTCATCAGAGGAATGGCGAATGCCATCCGCGACAGAAGTTATTTCTTTTATGATTATATTTAGCTTTTCAATTAACACATTAAACCAAGCGCCGAGAATATTTATTTCATTGCTCTGGTAATATTTATATACATAGCACTGGGTACAGGATTTGTATTTTTTCTCGATGATGTAAAGGCACTTTGCTTCGCGTTGCAATCGGCGTGCGATGCTACCGATGGTGAAAAAGCAAAGACCGTTTTCTTTTTGATATTCGGTTACAGTCCCATTGGTTGATACGCGGATAGAGAAGTTATCGTTATGCTGAATTGGATAAAACGCGGTGAGGTTTCCTTGAATAGTTTTGCCAAACAATTCTAAAAATTCTCGTAATCTGCGTTGGAAGTTTTTCGAAAGCGTTTTGGAAACAATAATTGCAATTGCGAGAAGGAATAGCCCAACAAAGGTAAAAAGAAGCGAAGACATGGCAATGCTGCGATATGCAATTTTTTTGTCGATTTCAGCAAGAATCATCCACTGCAGATATGAATACCATTTCCAAAGCCCCAACACGGTATTGCCTTCGTGGTTTCGATACTCCATATTTCCATGGCGATGAGTCCTTAATGCCTCTTGAATGCTTTGTGTCAAGAAAGCTGTTCCTTTTTCGGTTAAATATATCGAGTTTTTATCTTCGTCGGCGAGAACATAATCGCGCAGGGGAGAATTGTTATGCATGGATTCCAAGTTCGGTTTTGTCGATATTATGATTTTGCCTTTGTTATCGACAATGTACACACCCCCTTCTAAACCACAATCAATCGTGCTTATTGAATTTTCGATGTGCGATAAATTTAAAAGGCCAATGAGTATCCCATAGCGAATTGTTTTCTGTTCGTTATAAATTGGTTGTGAAATTGGCAAAAGTATTTTGCGTTCATTGCCAAATACTTTTTTTATCGGATTGTAAATTTGCATATCAGTGGTCTGTAAAAAAGCACTGAGCGTGGGGAAAAATTCTTCCGCTTCGCGTATGGATGAAAAAATAATTCTATTTTTTTCATCGGCAACAAAAAAGCAGTAGTAAAAGCCGTCAGATTTTATTGCATTTGAGAATTTTTCCTGTAAGGTGCTAATATGTTTGTTCTTAACAGCAGTTTTGATTTCATTATTCTGTGTTAAATTATCTATTACCTCCAATCGCCTTTCAAGCCAATATTCGATGGATTCAAATTGTTTTGTGATGATATCATTGTAATTTTTCTTTATGTTTTCAATGAAGATTTTTCCATTATATACATAGTTTAATCCTACAAGGATTATAGTAATTAAAATAGAAATACCTACCACAATTGTATGAAAAGATTGGAAGATACTTCTGTGTTGAAAATTTATTTTTGTATCGATGAAATACTGTATGAGACGAAAAAGGGAATTTTTTCGTTCCATTTAAGACCCCTTATTTTCTTTGATTCACATGGCATCCCCTGCAATTTCTTGGACCACCGGAGATGCTATGGCAATCGTGGCATTGTTGATGGAATGCGGATTTAATATTGATAATATTACCTTTATCGCTTTTTAGATGACATGCATTGCATTTTTTTAACGAACCATTGTGGTGGCAATCGATGCATTCTGTGTGATGCGATTCAACGTGTTCCTGATGATTGAAAATGACACCTCCCAGCCTGTCGCCTGTTTTTTCTAATGCGATTGTGGTGGGAATTGCCTTATAGTATTTATCAATATTAGTGTGGCAACCAGTACAGTGGACAGGGCCTCCGGTTGATTGGTGACATCGTTTGCAATAGACATGCAATACTTTGGAAATGCCAATACCGTCATGGCAATTCTCGCATTTTTGCTTTTTATTGCCTTCCTTCGCTTCATGGTGGCATTCGGTGCACAGAATGCCAGCTTTTTCATGAGCGGCGTGTTCCTTCTTGTGGAAGCGAAATGTGTTGGCAAATTCCTTTTTTACATCGCTATAGATTGCTTTATTTAGTGAATGATGACAGCCCGTGCATTTTTGGGGTCCACCCTGTTTTCGATGACAAGCGATGCATAGCGCATGCAGAATTTTCGCGCCATTTTTCCCTTGATGGCACCAACTGCATGTTTTAATTCTATCATCGTTTTGATTCTTATGATGGCAGTGTACGCAGGTCATTGCATTTTCGTGTTGCGAATGATTAAAAAGCACGTATGTTCGCAAAAGAGTAATGGCGGGTTCGATCGATTGCTCTTTTTTTTGGTTGGTATGATTTACAAATGCGTTGACAGATGTAACGCGAAGAAATCGTTGTGGATTTTCGCGGCTGCAATAATATGCAGAAAAAATAAGAAATACAATTACAAATATCGTTACAGCATACCGGAAGTTATTAACCATTTTCGTTATAAAAAAAATTATCACTATTTTTTAATATTTTTTTATTATTATTAAATATTCTAATTAATATTGTCAATAATTTTTTCAAAAAGGAATCTTATTATTTTAGGGTAAATTCCAAGCCCTGAATACAGGTGATGCTTTCCTTTTGTAATTGCGTGGGGATTTTTGGAAATGGTGCAGCGCGTCTTATGGTTGCAAGTGCTTCTTCATCGAGGATCGAAAATCCCGATGAATAAACCAATTCGAGCATGGTCAGTTCGCCGTTTTCATTAATGGTAAAGCGAACGACGGGTCTTCCTTCAATTCCATTCTTACGCGCATAATGTGGATATGTGATGGCAGACTGGATTTGTTGGCGAATCATATCGGTATAGCTAAGCATGGTGTTCTTGTTATCGTGGTAGCTAATTGCATAGGGCGATGTCGCGATAGCACCACGTTGGTCGTTTTGCATTGGGTTATTTTTTATTTGTGTCATATCTGAAGATATTTCTACGCGGGGAAGCATTTGATATGTGCGAAGCGTGACGCGGATCCGCTCGCGATGGGTTGTGGAATCGATGTGGACAAGCGATGCAAATAATATTGCACTATGAAAACCTATTGAAATGCACAGAGCGAAAATGAAAAGTTTGTTGTGAGAAAACTTTTTCATTGTTCCGAATTCCTTTCTGTGGCAATCACTAATTCTTTTAAACCTCCTTGTTTAATTGCATCGATGACTTTTACGACTAATCCAAGTTGAACTTGTTCATCTGATTTGAGTATGGCTGTGGTTGTATGCGATTGTGTTGTCTTTAATTTTTCGGATAATTGTGAAATTTCCACTTGCTCAGAATTAAAATAAACAGTGCCGGCTTTTGTGATGTATACCACGATGTGTGTTGCATCGGTGGGGGCTGCACTTTTGGCATTGGGAAGCGAAACTTCGATTCCCGGATTTGCAACGAAGTATGCAGTCAATGCGAAAAAGAGTAACAATTGAAAAACCACATCGATGAGTGGGGCAATATTGAATTCTACAGAAATTTTTTTCCTTCGTTCAATCATGGCACATTTCTAAAAGGATGCTAATTGTGTCTTTCAGTTGTCCGGTTATATCATCGATGCGATCTTCAAAAAAATGGTACGCAATGATGGTTGGAATGGCCACAATTAATCCCGCAGCCGTAGTGATGAGCGCTTCCCAAATGCCCCCTGCAAGCGCGGATGGATTAACTTGTCCGTGCATGTTTTGAATACCCATAAATACTTTTATCATTCCTGTCACAGTTCCAAGCAACCCCAAAAGCGGAGTTACGTTGCCAATAATTGCAAGCCAGTTGAGGCGAATTTCTAAATTGCGGATGTACATTGTCGCATACCGGTATAATATGCGCTCGTTCTCTTCCCGAGCAGTTTGGGATTGTTTCATTAGTGCAACGAAATCTGCAACAATTCCTTGTGGATGAAAATTTGTCATATGCACATTGCCATTTTCCCATTGGAGTTTGAATTCCGCAATTGACAACCGAACATGCACATGGGCTTTATAAAGCATAATGAGCCGTTCGATGAAGATTGTCATCGCAAATATGGAACATCCAAGAATTGGCCACATGAGCGGGCCGCCTTTAACAAATATCGCGAACATAACGTTTTTAAAAATATGCTACTATGCACATACCATATATATTTTTTTGCAATTAAATTTTTTAATAAAAGGTGCGATACGATAAAGGTGCGGTTTTTGAAATGGTTTTACGATTTTTCTTTCAAGCGGAAAAACTCAACGGAGTTTTTCAACGTCTCAGCCATTGCGGCAAGGTTTTCAGAATTGCCGGCGATCTCTTCTGCGCCAGAGGCGTTTGCTTGCGTAAGCGCGTTGATGTGCGAGATGGATTTGACGATTTCATCCATCGCTTTTTTTTGTTCATCGGTACTGTATTTAATTTCTTCTGCGCGATTTTGAACCACAAGCGCATTTTCTCGCACGGTGGAGCTAATGGATTTTTGTTCAGCCATAGTGCTTGCGATTTCTTCCATTAACGTTGAAATGCGACTGATTCCTTCGATGATCGACATCATGGTATTCGCAGTTTCTGAAATACCTGTCATACCCGAGCTTATTTCGCTTGCGTTGCTTTTAATGTATTGATCGATTTCTTTTATGCTTGCGGCTGTTTGATCGGCAAGTTTTGAAATTTCTTCGGCAACAACGGCAAACCCTCTTCCCGCTTCACCTGCGCGCGCTGCTTCAATTGCTGCATTCAAGGAAAGCAGATTTATTTTATCGGAAATGTCATTAATGATTTCTACAATGTTTTTCATCTTTGCCGAACTTTCTGTGATGCGCATCATAGAGCTGTTCATGGTGCGAAGGAGTTGTTCGCCTCGTTGCGCGCGCGTGGAAATTTCCTCGTTAATGTGTGCGGCTTCTGAAACAATTTTTGCCATTTCATCAATGCTTGTTGTTAAGTTTTCAATTAAATTCATAAGCTGGCGGATATTATCGGATTGAACCTGTGCGCTTTGTGCGATGCTTTCCACACCAGAAAAAACTTCTTCGCCAGTGGCAGTGCACTCTTCAGCAGTTGCTGCCTGATTTTGCGCGTTTTCCGAAAAACTTGTGGCGGCATGTGACATTTGTTGAGATGAAACAGCCATTTCGTGAGAAATGTCGTAAATGCGCACAATTGCGTCTCGCAACTTTCGAATAAAATTGGAAAGCGATGCCATAATTGCACCGACATCGTCATCGGAAAGCGAATACAAATTTTTAGAAATATCGCCGTGAGACATATCTTCGAGGTATTCTCTGCATCGCTCGAGCGCTTTGAGCCGTGCCGACGTAAATACATAGAGGCCAATCCCAGTACCGATGAATCCTAGTAAAAAAAGCAAAGTCATTAAGACTACAGTCGAAAGCGCCATTTTTTCAACATCGCGAGCAGGAGCAGCGACAATCGTACGAAAGCCGTAAGTATTCGTTATCATATACATTAGTACACTCTCGTTTCCAATGGTTGCTGTTGACATTGTGTTGCTTTCAGCATTTCGAATGTGTTGGCCCCATGGGAGTTCCAAGACGTTTTTACCGATTTCAGAGAGGTTTGGTGAAATAAGAACATTATTTTGCCCATCTAACACGATCACATATCCATTTTTGCCAATTTTTATGTTTTGAATAAAATCTTTCGATCTTGTCGCAACTATTGAAAAATCGAATGACCGTAACCGCATGTCGCTCATTGCAGTTTCTGAAGACTTTAATAAATGATAATCGACAATGCTTGCAACATTTTGTATTTGATTTTCCATTGATTCATGTAGCGATTTATAAATGAGATGATAAACTGCAATCACCATGATCGTGCTAAAAAATGCAATGAATGCAATCGTTGTTACAGATAAAATGGCACTGAGGCGGATGGTACGAGGTTGTTCTCCTTCAATGGCACGAGAGAAAATTCCGAAAAGTGAAATTTTGCGAGTTTGATATTCAATCACTAAATAGTATAAACAGCCTACGCTAAGAATATTAAGTACGAACAAACAATAAATTATGACGCGCGCAGTAAGAGTGGGAGTAAAGAAGATGTGAATCGCTGTGATTGCAATGGGCATGAGGATTGTCCATGCAATCACAGCATCGCGCGTACGAATGCGCGAAAGCGAGTAGAGGCGATTCCGCGCTTCAGCATATTGGTCATCAGGAACTTCATTTCCTGCTAATACAGCTTCAAAATAGGAAATAATTGGTGCAAAGGTAGATCGCAGTTGTGTACGCGTGAGGAAAAGTGCAATTGCGACGAGGATTGCGACAATTCCGAGCAACAGCAAAATATTTCCAAGTGAAAGATCGAGCAAAAACAGAGTGATGATGAGGGTAAATGGGATGTTAATGGTATATGCGATAAAATCGGTGTAAAAAAATATTCGCTTTGGAAGTCCAAGTAAAAATTCTTTGGGGATAGTACTCGTGTTCATAATCTCTCCATTTTCCGATTATATTACCATATAAAAAAATGGATTATATTTTATAAATTTATTTTTTCAATAAAAAAACTTAAAAAAATATTACAGTTTAAGTTAAAAATGTAGTGAGATTTTCAAAAAATAAAAGTTTTTAAACATCGACCAAAAATGCTGGACATTGTGAACATTGTTCGCTATTGTGGATTGTGTTCTGTGAATTTTCATTGTAAATGGCGATAGTAGAAAATTTATTATCGATGGAGAGTTGGATGATGAAAAAGAATATATCCGCAAGTGTAAGGAAAGTTCGATTTCTCACTGCCACAGCGCTTTTCGATGGCCATGATGCGGCGATCAACATTATTCGCAGAATTTTACAACAAGAAGGAGCAGAGGTTGTGCATCTTGGACATAATCGATCGGTGAAGGAGATCGCCATTGCGGCAATTCAAGAGGGGGTTCAAGCAATTGCGGTAAGTTCGTATCAGGGTGGTCATATTGAATTTTATAAATATTTGAAAGACCTTTTGAAGCGCTATGGCGTTGAACATATAAAAATATTTGGTGGAGGTGGTGGAGTAATTGTTCCCGAGGAAATAAAAGAATTAGAAGAATACGGCATTGAAAAAATTTATTCGCCAGAAGAAGGACAGAGGCTTGGATTGGTGGGAATGATTCGAGATATGATAGCTCGAGCGTCTGAAGTAATCCCTCCATCATTGCCAGATGATTGGAAGGAAAGGCTCATGCGAAAAGATAATTTCGTTATTAGCCAACTCATTGCAATTGCGGAGAGAGATTATGCCGATAAGCGAGAGGTATATAAGACAATTGGGCGTGAAATTCGTGCGATGGCACAAAAAACGCCTGTAGTTGGTGTTACTGGGACTGGCGGTTCTGGAAAAAGTTCACTGGAAGATGAGTTTATTCGACGCTTTCTTCTTCGGTATCCCGAAAAAACGTTAGCGATATTGGCAATCGATCCGACGCGGAAAAAAACAGGAGGTGCACTTCTTGGTGACCGCATCAGAATGAATTTTTTAGATCCGCAACGCACCTATATGCGTTCGCTTGCGACGCGCGAATCGAAAAACGAACTTACCATATCGATTCGCGATTCAATTGCAATTTTACGCGCAGCAGGTTATGATCTCATCCTTATCGAAACTCCAGGGATAGGGCAGGGCGATGCGAGCATTGTCGAATATAGCGATTGTTCGGTATATGTGATGACATCAGAGTATGGCGCGCCAAGCCAGCTTGAAAAAATCGATATGCTCGATTTTGCCGATTTGATTGTGCTAAACAAATTCGACCATAAAAATTCGATGGATGCATTGCGAGATATTCGCAAACAATATCGAAGAAATCATGGGTGTTTTGATGTTGATGATGATGAATTGCCAATTGTTCCTACCGTTGCCAGCAATTTCAGCGATCCGGGATTAGATGTGTTTTTCGATCGTTTAATTACAATTGTGAAAAGAAAAGGGTTTTCAACATTTGAAGGCGTTACGCAGGTAGATGTAAAAGCACTTTCCCACATTCCGAAAACGATTATTCCCACACATCGCGAGCAATATTTGTGGGAAATCGCAGAGACAATTGCCACATATAATGATAAAACCGAAAAGGAAGCGAATTTATTAAAAAAGTTCGATGCACTAAAGGAAGCGTATCGTATTACGGGAAATGAAGCTTTGAAAGAATATATTGAGAAAATCGAACCAGAAATTGATAATGAGACAAAAGATATTCTTGAAAAATGGAATTTAATAAAATCTCAGTATGAAAAAAGCGAATTCTGTTTTCGGGTACGAGATAAAGAAATAATCACACAAATGCGCGAGCAAACGCTTGCTGGACTTAAAATTCCAAAAATTGCTCTTCCATCGTATGATGATCGCGCACAACTATATCGATGGTTGCGAAAAGAACATTTACCCGGCTATTTTCCGTATACTGCGGGTGTTTTCCCATTTCGCAGGGAAGGGGAAGATCCCAAAAGGCAGTTTGCCGGAGAAGGAACGCCAACGCGCACAAATAAGCGATTTCATTATCTCACGCGCGGTGATGTTGCAAAGCGACTTTCCACCGCATTTGATTCCATCACACTTTACGGGGAAGATCCAAGCGAAGAGCCCGATATTTTTGGGAAAATTGGCGAAAGCGGGGTGAGCGTATGTACGCTCGATGATATGAAAAAGCTTTATGCGGGATTCGATTTGTGCGATCCGTTAACAAGCGTTTCGATGACGATCAATGGTCCCGCGCCGATGATGCTTGCCTTTTTCTTTAATACCGCAATTGATCAACAAATTGACAAGTTCATTTCGCAATTTGGTCGTGAACCGCAGGAAGACGAAAGGGAAAAAATTAAAAAGGATGTGCTGCGCCATATCCGTGGGACAGTGCAGGCGGATATCCTAAAGGAAGATCAAGGTCAAAATACCTGTATTTTTTCTATTCCATTTGCGCTCAAAATGATGGGAGATATTCAAGAATATTTTATTCAACATAACGTGAGAAATTTTTATTCGGTAAGCATAAGCGGATATCACATTGCTGAAGCCGGTGCAAATCCAATTACACAACTCGCGCTCACGCTTTCCAATGCGTTTACCTATGTGGAATATTACTTAAGCCGTGGTATGCGCATTGACGATTTTGCCCCAAACCTATCATTTTTCTTTTCAAGCGGAATGGATGCCGAGTACAATGTATTGATCCGTGTCGCGAGAAGAATTTGGGCAATTGCGATGAAATATCGGTATGGAGCAAACGAACAAAGCCAGCGGTTGAAATGCCATATTCAAACATCGGGCAGATCGCTGCATGCACAGGAAATGCAATTCAATGATATTCGGACAACTTTACAGGCACTTATGGCATTGAATGACAATTGCAATTCCCTCCATACGAATTCCTATGATGAAGCTGTTACCACTCCAACCGAAGAATCGGTTCGAAGAGCGATGGCCATTCAATTAATCATTAACAAGGAATATGGTATATTTAAAAATCAAAATCCTCTTCAAGGAAGTTTTATCATTGAATGGCTTACCGATGAAGTGGAAAAAGCCGTGCTTGAAAAATTTCGCGAACTCAATTTGCGTGGTGGCGTTTTGGGCGCGATGGAAATGCACTACCAGCGAAGCATGATTCAGGATGAATCGCTTTTATATGAACATAAAAAACACAGCGGCGAGTTGCCCATTATTGGAGTGAATACTTATTTAAATCCCGCTGCGCAGGAAACGCAATGCAGCAGATCGCCATTGATGCTTTCGCGAGCGACGTACGATGAGAAAATGGAGCAAATACACAACCTTCGAGAGTTTAAGAGGAAAAATGAACAAAAAGCGAAGGAAATGCTCAGTAAGTTACGCGATGTTGCAATGTCGGGCAAAAATATTTTTGCTCAGCTTATGGAGACTGCGCGATATGCAAGCCTTGGTCAAATGACCGCAGTGCTGTATGAAGCGGGTGGGAAATATCGGAGAAACATGTAAATTGTATTATGCATCATAATAATTTCACCAATAAGGTGAGATCATTATAAGCAATCCTATTTTGATATGCGATGCGAGTTTTTCAATTTTTTTATTTTTTGAAGATATGAATTGCAGTTGCCTTGAATGCAGCAACCACTGTATTTCCTTCCGCGAGTTTCAATTCTTGAAATGAATGCGGTGTGATGTGGGCAATAAGCTTAAAGCCGCAATTGATCGAAATGCGCACATGGGTCGCTGAGTGCGCGATTCCACAGACTTTTCCCACAAATGAGTTGCGCATGCTGCTTTTGTATTTTTTTTCTTTCGATATCACAATGTTTTCCGGGCGAATGCCAAATGTTATCGTTTCGCCTTGCTGTGCAATACCAGAAATTTCTATTGTTTTCCCGTCAATGTCGACCAAAAAACCACCTTCCAAAAGGTGCACAACTTTTCCAGTGAGGATAGTTTCTATTCCCATAAACGATGCGGTGAATTCATCTGCGGGATTGTTGATTATCTCGGAAGGTTTCCCTTCCTGAATTACACGCCCATTGTTGAGTACCACAATTCTATCGGCAAGTCTAAGAATCTCTTCGCGATTATGACTGACCAAAAATACACTGCAGGATAAATTTTTTAAGATATTCGAAATATCGTCGAGAATCGCATTGCGTGCTACGTTATCGAGAGATGAAAATGGTTCGTCCATTAGTAAAAGCTTTGGTTCCAACACGAAAGATCGTGCAAGCGAAACTCTTCTCGCTTCGCCTGCGGAAAGCGTATGGGAAAAGCGGTTGAGTAGATGCGCAATTCCAAGCATTTCCGCATAATGGTTTATTTTGCGCATTCTTGCCTTGAAAGGGATTTTGCGAAATTTTAAACCGAGTTCGATGTTTTCGCGAACTGTGGCATTTAAAAGCAGCGGCTCTTGGAAGAGCATGGTAATCGATTGGCGAAGCGATGCAAACGCTCGAAAATTGGTAATGGGAGTTCCTTCAACAATAAGATCGAGCATGGTTGGTCGAATGAGCCCTGCAAGGGCTAAAAGCAATGTAGTCTTTCCCGCACCGTTGTGGCCGATCGCTGCAATGCACTCATTGGTGGGAATGTGGAGATCTTCGATTGCAAGGACAAAATCTCCGTTTTGTACCTTCAGCGCGCGCACATATAGAAACTGGGTGCTGTTCATTTTTAATGCCCTTTTTGTTGAAGTCGGGACAGGATAAGGTTTACCGCAAAAGAAAGTACAAGAAGGATAATGCCAAACGCAATTGCTCGTTCAAAATTTCCCCTTGACGATTCCATCACAATGGCAGTGGTAAGCACGCGAGTTGAACCTTTGATGTTTCCACCGACCATGAGTGCGGCTCCTACTTCGCTTATTACGCTTCCATATCCCGCCATTATCGCAGCGAGCAGTGGAATTCTTGCCTGGCGATAGAGGGTAATGATCATTTGGATGCGGGAAGCGCCAAGCGCGCGTATTTGTAGACGAAAATTTTTTGGCACTTGCTGTAAGGCAGAAAGAGAGATTCCACAGACCATTGGGGTGGCAATAAACACCTGTGCGATGATGATGGCGAGAGGTGTATAAAGAATATTGAACTCACCAAAAACACCACCGCGCCATAACAAAAGCGTTGTAAAAAGTCCCACAAGAACTGGAGGGAGTCCCATTCCAGTATTAACAAGGCTGACGACGAATGTCTTTCCCGGAAATTCGTTGAGGGAAACAATTGTTGCAAAAATGATTCCAATAATTGCACTTACTACTGTTGAAGCGAACGTAACCCATAAAGTAACGAAGACCACTTCATACACGTCGCGATCAAAAGAAATCGCGAGTGCGTATGCTTTTCGTATGCCATCAGCAATAAAATCCATGATCATTTACACGTTAGAGCAATTACTGGTGCAAAGAGAGCTTCGCCAAATGTATCTTTGCCATACGTTGCAATTATACATTGCGCTCTTTGTGAAAGTAAAAATTCTGTAAAAAGCGCAGCGCCTTTTGCGTTGATCTGAGAAAATCGGTTACTATTTACTTCGATGAGCGAGTATACAATGGCAAACTCGCTGTGTTTCCATAAAACTTCAAGCGATAATCTTTTTTTAAGCACAAGCCATGTCGCGCGATCGGTGAGAGTGTATGCATCTTTTTCCGATGCAATCGACAACGTTTCACCCATCCCCAATCCAGTTTCGTGATACCAGCTTTCTCCATCGGGGACAATTCCTATTGTTTTCCATATTCTACGCTCTTGTATATGAGTGCCAGAGTTATCACCGCGTGAGATGAAAACTGCACGTCGTTGTGCGATTGCGCGAAATGCATCGAGTATTGATACCAAATGCTGTATTTGTGCCGGGTCGCAAGCTGGCCCAACTATATAGTATTGATTTTTCATCAAAAAGAAGCGCCGACTTCCGTAACCTTTTTTCATAAAGACTTCTTCTTCGTCTGGTGCATGAGAAAGGATGATATCCACCTCGCCGTGACGTCCCAGCGCGAGCGCCTTTCCAGAACCAACGGCAAGCGTTTTAACCGTAATGCCATATTCCTTCTCAAAAATAGGGATGAGTTCATCTAAAAGACCGCTATCGTATACGCTTGTTGTGGTAGCGAGAATGACAAACGGTTTATGAGAACAAAAAATGAATGCGATCCACATCCACAGAATTGCCACAAGAATCTTGTTGGTGTGTTTGCAGTACAATTGAAAGACATTGATGCGATTTATGAAACATTTCATAACGCGTTAATGAAGAAATACTAACGCTAAACGACAGCAAAACATTATTGTCAAGAGATAAAAAATATTATTGAAAAATCGCACGACCATATATTGTATTTGTAATGATTATTACCTCAAATTCGATTGGAACAGCAACTAGAATCTCATGTTTCAATGATAATCTATAAGGTGTGCGAAAAAGCATTTATCATTTCATTGAAAGCCATACAATATTGTGAAACAGAATATATGAAGAATTTGCAAAAAAATCACAAGTAAGGATGATAACCAATGAATATACGATCAAGTGCAATTGCAACATTTGGAGCAGGAATTTTTGTGTTTGTCACATTCGGTGCGATGATGCTAATAGGCGGTAATCCCCGTCCTGCTGTGTACCCCAACGAACATCGCTATAGTGCGGCAATATCTTGGTTTGAGCGTGCAGAAAGCGTTCGCGATGTGTTTTCGGCTCTTGGTCATCCTCATACCGAAGAAGGGATGCGCATTCGAAAGGCAATGGATGTGATCAACATAATTGATTTTGCGTTTATGATTTCCTACGCGGCATTTTTTGGATTGCTCTATTATTTTTTCGCCTTGTATGCGAAAAAGGGAGGGACCTTTCTTCGAACGTTAAATGTTTTTGGTTTCATTGGTGCAATTTTTGCAATTGTCATGCTTTTCGGCGATATCTTCGAAAACATTCAACTCCTCGAGCTTACGAAGGCGACGAGCGAAGCGGAGGTGGATATTCACGTTTTAGGACGTCTGATGTTTTTCACACGGGTGAAATGGTTTGCAATATTTTTTGCATCCATAGGATTTTCTTTTCTCTGTGCAATTGCCGCACTGGAAAATCCATTTTGGTACATGCTTGCATTCACATATGCAGTTTCTGGATTGCTCGGATTTCTTTCGTTTTTTATTCCAGCATTTGGAGTTGGGTTGGAAATTTCTGGAATTTTAGTAGGTATGGGGTGGATGATTTCCACAGCACATGCAGGCTATGTGGCAATAAAAAGTCGTAAAGAATAAAGGTTTTCGTCTATCGCATGATTTCGCGGCGAACAGTTAGCGATTTGAATTGATCAATGCGCGGAGATGATGGCAATTTTTCACTAAATCAGAACTGTGGCGGAAAAGCCCACCGCCCATAAGGTAAATGACATCGTCCCCGTAGAATTGTTTCATTTCGTCGATGAGTTCTACAGTCATCCCTCCACCAGGCATTGGGAAAATTGGATGCATTAGGGTAGAGTCTTCTGTACATGCCCGAACAATCGCATTGCAATCCTCACGGCTAAACGAAAAGCGGCCGCCAAAATTAGGATAAATTGTTGCATCCGCTCCAGCGATGCGACAAAGCGTACCAAAGAGGCAGGCAGGCGAAATTCCATTTGTGTTTATTGCAAATGAACCCAGAAAAGACGGATGGGCAATAATGGGGATGTTTATTGCCTCATGATGGGCAAGCATGCGCAATGCGTCAAATCCAACTATCCCTGGTGCAATTAAGAGGGCCCCAGCGCCATTTTCTTTTGCAGTTATTGCGCGCTCAAGGATTTCATCGAATGGCGCAGTAATATTTGGTGCATAAAGGCATTCGATTCCTGTTATTTGTTTTGCTTTTTCAATGGATTCCGCGCATCGAGCTATTCTTTCTCGAAAAGGAGCAAATGGCTGATTCGAAAGCCCATGATCATCTTTAATGATATCGATGCCGCCGAGTGCAAATTGATACGCAAGCTCAGCGAGACCTTTGGCAGAAAGTCCCATTGGCTTAAGTGCAGTTGCAATAAGGGGGCCTGTGGGTTTGTTTATTCGTTTTCGAATTCCGTTAATTCCAAATCGTGGACCAGGAAATGCTTTTAAAAGCGTGGGAGAAAGTTCAATGCGTTCGAGCCGAATTCCTGGTTTTAAGCTAATATTTCCAAAAAGGACATTAAGAAACTGGCTAAACTCGCCTGCGGTACTTTCAACGGAATAACTTATACGCGCGTAATGCGTGCTGTATTGTTTCTCAAAATGCTCGATTTTACCGAAAACCGATTCGCGAATTAAGCCGTTCGGTATTAAATCTTCTGGAAATTCGACAGTTTGTTCAATGCAAATATCGCATGCTTTTTCGTACGCCTCTTTTTCGTTTCCTTCTAACCGATACAGTGCAAAAAAACGTTCAGTTGAAGGATGCACCGCAGTGTTTTGGGAGATGAATTGGTGAAAAAACTTTTGCACAGTCACAATGCCTCTGCGTTTACGGTGTTTGAAATTTCAGTGAGCGTTGTGGTTTCAAGTTCTTCATCGGTGATGTCAAACGAGCTATTAAGGAGCATTTCAATTTTTTGAATGAGCGATTTTGCATCGAGCCCGTATTCTTTTTTAAGATATTGAAGGCTTGCCCCATGCGCGAATGTATCGCGAAGTCCAATCCGCACAAGCCGTTTCCCAATACCGTGTTCTGCCATTAATTCGGCAACTGCGCTTCCAAGACCGCCGATGATAGTGTGATTTTCCATCGTGATGACTCCCGCTTGCACATTTTCAATTGCCTTAAGTACTAGCGGATCATCAAATGGCTTGATGGTAGTTATGTGCAAATGAGCAATAGAGATCCCGCGCGCTTTTAAAATTTTTGTTGCTCGCATCGCCTCTTCGGTACAAATGCCAGAAGACAGAAGTGCAATATCGCTCCCCCAGGAAATTACGCGCGCTTTTCCAAAAACAAGTGGATTTTCATCGCTAAAAAGTTTAGGCACCTCGCCGCGAAGCATTCGTATATACACAGGAACAGGTATTGATATCGCAACGTCGAG
>JAOAAF010000068.1 GCA_026419015.1 Spirochaetota bacterium | reverse complement strand
GTTCTGGGCCAGTGAGCCGCCTTCGCCACTGGTGTTCCTCCCGATATCTACGCATTTCACCGCTACACCGGGAATTCCGCTCACCTCTCCCGAACTCAAGAGAACCAGTATTAAGTGCAGTTCATGGGTTAAGCCCATGGATTTCACACCTAACTTAGCTCCCCGCCTACACGCCCTTTACGCCCAATAATTCCGAACAACGCTTGCCTCATACGTCTTACCGCGGCTGCTGGCACGTAGTTAGCCGAGGCTTTAGGCAGGTACCGTCATCAACGCGAATATTACCCGCGTCTTATTCGTCCCTGCTTACTGGACTTTACAATCCGAAGACCTTCATCGTCCACGCGGCGTCGCTGCTTCAGGCTTTCGCCCATTGAGCAAGATTCTTAACTGCTGCCTCCCGTAGGAGTCTGGGCCGTATCTCAGTCCCAGTGTGGCCGTTCACCCTCTCAGGCCGGCTACCCATCATCGCCTTGGTAGGCCATTACCCTACCAACTAGCTAATAGGCCGCGGACTCATCTCCAGGCGGTAGGCCTTGCGGTCCCCACCTTTAATGGCTGTTGCTTGTGCAACTACCATCTTATTCGGTATTAGCCCCGGTTTCCCGGGGTTATCCCCATCCTGGAGGCAGATTATCCACGTGTTACTCACCCGTTCGCCACTTTCCCCTCAATGCAAGCACTGAGGTTCACGTTCGACTTGCATGTTTAAGACGCGCCGCCAGCGTTCGTTCTGAGCCAGAATCAAACTCTCCGTGATAAAATTTTATCAATAAAGAGTTTTGATTTTCACAATAAGTATCACCGCTGGATACTACTCAGTTTTCAAAGAACCAATTTACAGGATAAAAATACCCAGGGAACCTGGGAATCGAGTTTTATTGACTTATTAGGTTACCTGTACAATTCGCAAAAACAAATATAATAAAAGCTACTTTTATTGTCAACCATTTTTGAAATATTTCGTGAGAAATTTTCAAAAACTCAATAATTTTTTATTCGAAATTTTTAATTACGCATACGACGAAAAAATCTATTTTTCGCTCCTGAAAGTACCATTTATGAATAAGCATGCAATTCGTCAAGTGTATTATTGAATTTTTTTTAAATTATTCCTGTTTTGATGAAGAAAATTCGCATCAACAAAAATAAATTTTATTCATCATCTTTTACACGCGAATGATCAAATTCGAACATATGAGCTTAATAAACTGTTATTCTATTCATTTTTCGTTCCTTCAAATATTTTCTCTAAATCTTTATGAACAACTGCAATGTGTTTTCAATCAACAATTCATATCTCATTTAAGTTTCATCTTTCCAACATCCCCACATAATCGGCAGCGATATTTAAAGCTTCTTGGAGAAAAAGATCGTTTTCCAAGTCAATGAGCTCTTTTTTCCGAGCTTTTCGAGTCTCCTGTTCAACTTCCTTAATTTCCCGATCAATCGATTCAGCTTCTTTTTTTAAACTTATCACCTTTGAATTAACCACTGCGCGCAGTCGCGCGATTTTTTCTTCGAGCTTTTTGAATTTTTCACTTCTCTTAATCCTCTCCGAAGAACGAACGATAAGCGAGGAGAGTATCTGCGTATTTATATATTTTTGTTCGGGTAAAAAATTCGTTTGCGGAATGCGTTCCCATTTTAGCGGATATTTCAACTTATCCTCACCAATATCCCATATCGCACTTAAATCGGGCACAATGATGTGCGGCTGTATTCCATAAAGATGATTGGAAGTACCTCCCGGTTGATAAAAAATACCAGTCGTTATTTTAATCGCGCCCAAAAGGCCTTCCAGAAGTTTTTGATAACTCTGCACTGTCCCCTTCCCAAACGTATTCGTTGGACCTATAATTATCCCGCGTTTATAATCGCGAATTGCACCAGCTAAAATTTCCGCCGCACTTGCACTGAATTTATCTACCAAAAGCACAAGCGGACCCGCATACAGAACACCTGGATAATTATCATTCAACACTTTAATAGAATCTCTATTCCCCCATCTATCCAATCCCTTTATTTGCAAAATTGGTCCTCTATCGATGAAAAGACCTGCAATGTTTATTGCTTCATCCAGCGCTCCCCCGGGATTACCTCGAAGATCCAGTACTACTGCATCGACATTATCATTCTTTAAACTTGTAAGAATATTAACCATATCTCGAAATGAGCTCTTCGTGTTCGGATCAAAGCGCTGTGCAGCATCGAAATCCAAATAAAACGATGGCAAACGTATATATCCAATTTTTTTCGCAGAAGCACCTTCTCCTACAGTAATGACTTCAGATTTTGCAGCCTGCTCCTCAAGATTAATAACCTCTCTTACAATCGGCACAACCATTCGCACTGGCTCTTTTCTTTCAGGTTCCTTACGCAGAATGGTGAGTCGAACTTCAGTCCCCTTTGGACCTCGAATCATCTTCACCACATCGCGCAGATCCATATCGATGACATCCACCGGTTCCCCATCACCCTGTGCAACAGCTATTATTTTATCATTTGGTTTTAGCCTAATCGGTTCAGGAAGTTTATCAGCCGCGCCATTTGGCATCACGTGCTCAACCATCACAAAACCATCTTCCGATCGAAGCATCACTCCAATGCCTTCGAGCTTGAGGTTTGTTTGGATCATAAAGTCTTCATGTTCTTCTTTTGTTAGATAGTTTGAATGCGGATCAAGCGCCATCGAAAACGAATTTAAAAAGAATGCATATTTTTTCTCATCATCAAATTCTTCAACTTTCTTCAAGGCAAGGCGATATTTCTTTTTTAATTTTTCCCGCGCCTGTCCCACATCCTTCACCACTGCGAGATAGTTAAGCAATTGGAGTTTAATATTTTTCTTCCACCGTTCCTCGTCTTCTTTCGCATTTTTCACGTAATCGATTTTATCCCTGTCGAGCACCATCATTTCATCCTTCGAAAAATCGTAATCCAAAACCACCAATTTTTCAAATAATCTTATCTTTTCATGATATCGTTTTTTATATACTTCGATAATATCGTTTAGAAATTGGTAATCGTTTTTCATTACTTGATCATCAATAGAATGTTTATAAATCATAAAGCGTTCCACGTCGGATTTATAAAAAAAGTATTTCCCGGGATCAAGATACGAAAGCATGTTCTCCAATGTTCTCTCAGAAAGGGTGTCATTAAACGTATTGTAAGTTACATGGAATTTTAAAAACTCGCGGATGAGCAAATTCACATTTTGTTGAGTGAGCCCATTGCTCTTTTTGGTACATCCAAAAATAAGCATTATAAATGTCATCATGTAAACCAATACCTTCATCGAATACCTATGGCTTCTCAAGGTTGTACTCCTTTGGCGTAGAGTAATGGAATCTCAATATAACATCGAAATTATGCGCAACAAAAACACTTAGATAAAATCTTTTCCGCCGTCAACACATATTTCTCGCTGCGGTGATATTACCAATATTTTCATTTTAAAATTCCATTTTTCTTTCATATTTCTCATCCCAAAGAAATCCCAAATGGACGATGAAAATTAACCATCGATTTTTTTTGAGAAAAAATCGATTAAAAATTATTGCAAAAAAATATGTAAATTGATAGATTTTTATTATATTATTGCAAAGAAATCCGAATAATATCTTTTAATAACTTTTCCTTGACTTTTGTAAAATCAAATAAAAAAAGAGGTAATATGTCACAAACAACGTACCGACAACTTTACTTACTTGGTTCAAAACCCAATGCAGTATACCTTCTTAACGAAGGCACGGTGTATTTCTATGTCACCGAAACCGACAAATATGCGCTGAAAGGCTCAGGGCTGATTGTGGGTACTACAGAAATTATACTTTCTCGCGCCGCTGGGATAGAAACAAATAGAATTGAAAGTGCTGTGCTCGATTCCGATGCAGATGTAAAAAAAATCGATGTTGAAAAGTATATGAATAACATCTTTTCGTATTCGTATATATTGAATTCTTGCATGGTGATGGCAAAACAAGTAGCTCTTACAAACGAAATTATCCGAAAGAATAGCGAATTGCTCTCCGGGCATACAAAAAAGCTCAAAGAAATTTCTGTCGAATACTACCAAATAATTACCGCCCTTCAAAGAGAATACCATAAGCGCCGTCTCCCTTACTTAAAGGAACTCATAACAAAATACCAACCAAGCCTTACCTATAAACGGGGAGAAGCACTCCAAAAAACCATAGAACCAGAACGCACTGCACCGGTTGAATCCCTTAAATCGCGCATGCGCGAGATCCCACCTGGAACCATTCTCTGCAAGGAAGGAACTATCGGCGATGAAATGTACATTTTAAATTCTGGCACTCTGGAAGTCCTCGTGGGCGATAATCGCGTCACCACAATAAGCGAACCCGGTACCATCATTGGCGAAATGGCGTTGCTCCTAGGCGAAAAGCGAGCAGCAACGCTTCGAGCTCTTAATACAGCAATTGTAACGCCTATAAACAAACAGGATCTAAAAGAAATTGCTGAAAAGGAAAATAAGCTATTTCTCTCAATTGCCATTTCTCTTGCACGGCGACACGACTTTAACGTAAAAAAAATTCATAGCATCAATGAAATGCTCATTACTCGCGAAATCGATGAAGTGAAAGGAAGCGAATATCAGATAATGGAACTCCACAAAGCGAAAAGCGAACTTTCATCGTTGAAAAGCGATATTGAAAAACTAATTAATACCAAGAAAGCAGATTTCTTAAATGAGCTTGTCTGATGCTACGAAGAAAAAACTTTTAATGCATCGCGAACAAGTTCCTGCAATCCAATCGTTGGATTTTTTGCAAGAATCGAATCAACGACATTTGATGCTTTTTTGTCATCAAAGCCAAGCGAAATGAGTGCTTCGATCGCATCATTTCGGGTACTTGCATCTTCCACTGTTTCGTGGATAAGTTTTTCTAATTTATTTATTTTACGTTTTAGTTCAAATAGAATTTTCTCTGCCTTATTTTTGCCAATACCAGGAATTTTTAAAAGGGTTGCCATATTTTGTTCGCGAACGGCAGCTACTATTCCAGAAAGGGAGATACCGGAAAGAAGCGCAAGAGCAATTGCAGGTCCTATACCTGAAATATTTAAAATTTCCATGAACAAATTCTTTTCCTCTAAAGTGGCAAAACCAAAAAGGCGCAAACTATCTTCTCGGAGATATGTATGAACATGCAATGCTACCTCTGATGCACTTTTTATTTTCTCATAGGTGGACACAGGAATGTGCAAATGATATCCTACTCCCCCAACATCTAATATTACCTCGGTTGGTTTCAATTCTATCGGTTTCCCTTTAAGATGTGCAATCATTTCGATTCGCTGATGTGTACTAATTTAAAACTTTTTCCCATCAAACAGTGACATGCTGCTACCGAAATTGCATCCGTAACATCATCTTTAAGATCAGAAGTTTTCATTTTGAATATCCGCTTGATCATGTGTTGTATTTGTTCTTTTGTTGCACGGCCATAACCGGTAAGCGTTCGCTTCACTTGAATCGGTGTGTACTCCGAATGAGGAATTTCATGGAGTTTCAATGTGAGTAAAATTACCCCCATCGCTTTTGCGACATCGAGCGCCGTGGTGGAATTCCTCGCAAAAAATAACCGCTCAACAGCCGCCGCATCGGGCCTGTATTTAACAATTATTTTGCTCAGTTCTCGATGAATTATCAACAACCGCTGTTCGAATGGTTCACCTGCTTCCGTTTCAATGCATCCGCACGCAATTATTTCCATTGGGGAATCTACGATCGCCCACCCCATAATCCCATAGCCAGGATCAATGCCGATTATTCTCACTGTTCCTCACTTATTTTTGCCATCACATCGTCAGCAATATCGTAATTTGAATATACGTTCTGGACATCATCAAGGTCTTCAAGCTGCTGAATTAACCGCAAACACTGAGATGCTTTGTGTTCATCAAGCGGTACAGTTGTTTTCGGAATGTACGTTATTTCGTTTACAACCAACCGAAAATTTTTACTTTTTAAAAAATCGAGTACCGCACTGTACGATGAAGGGGGCATAGTAACAACAATATTGCCGTCTTCTGTGCGCACATCATCGATGTCGAAATCAATTAATAGCTCAAGAATCTCATCTTCAGTGGTTTGCCCCTTTTCGATAATGATCATCCCTTTGTGATCGAACAAGTATGCAACGCTTCCCGTCTCACCCAAATTTCCACCATTGCGCGAAAAAATTTTGCGAATCTCTGGGGTTGTTCGATTGCGATTGTCGGTAAGGCAATCCACCATTATTGCTACCCCACCAGCACCATATCCCTCATAGCGAACTTCTTCATATGCGACGCCTTCCAACTCCCCTGTTCCTTTTTTAATTGCACGTTCAATGTTTTCGTTCGGCATGTTGTTCTCTTTTGCTTTATTGATGGCAAGGCGTAATCTTGGATTTGCCGATGGGTCACCTCCACCAAGGCGGGCAGCAACAGTAATCTCACGAATTATTTTAGTAAAAATGGCTCCTCTTCTGGCATCAACAACTGCTTTTTTCCGCTTGATGGTAGACCACTTTGAATGACCCGACATATAATTCTCCTCATCACCAATTGGTTGCAATATTTTCATTCCTTGCAAATTAATACCACATTTTCAATATCCCCTTTTTATTTTCAACTGTAATTTTCGTATCTTTTCGCGCGCACCAGTGGCATTATAATCGAAATCGATCGCTTGCTTATAATATTGAATGGCCTCATCCAAATTCCCCATTCTTTCGTATGAGTATGCGAGATTCCATCGGACTTTTCCCGCATTTAATTTTGTAAACAAATATTCCTGCTGTTTTCGTTTAAGTTCCAATTCTCCTTTTTTGTCTTGGCGGGTATAGACATCTAGCCCCTGTTCGTCTTTTTTGGTCACGGTTGCTTTAATCTTTTTAATTTCTTCCTGGATTTTCTTTATTTCATCAATTTTCATGCGGATATCTGCCAATATTTCTTCTTGATACTTAGCAGTACTTTTATATGCTTCCGCTGCTTTCTCGAATTCAAGATCTTTTAAATGGATATCGCCTAAATACTCGTTTATTTTCGAACGCCGTAAAATATCATCTTCTGGTAAAAATTTTTTAGCCTCAAGAAAGGAATTTCTTGCAAGGGAAAAATTTCCCGTTCTTTTATATGCTAAATAACCAAGTGCAAAATGAATATATCCATCCTCGGGCTTTTTTGCCAAATATTTCTTGTAATTTTCCACTGTATCGAGATAGCGCCCTGTATCCTCATACAGATTTCCTAACACAAGAAAAAGTTGTGGATCATCAACTTCACCTGCTGCACGAATATATCTTTCAAGATGAAAGATTGATTTCTTTTTCTGGTTCGTTTTTGAAAGCGCAAGCCCAAGTTTTAATGAATACTCGGGCTTTGTGGGATTGAGTTCGTAAGCAGCTTCGAGCATTCGCGCATAGGCATCTGGGTAATTCGCATCGCGATACAGTTCAGCGATCTCGAAAAAAATTACATCATCTCTCTGTGGTTTTATAATTCGATAGCGAAGTGCTTGCACATAATTGTTGAGGGCGTAATCGTATTTCTCTTGTTTTCGATAGCACCGCGCAAGATAAAGATGCAATGTTGAAAGTTCTTCGTTTTCTTCAATAAAAAATCCCTCTGCTTTGCGCTCTCGATATGCCTTCTGGAGCAACTGTTTCCCTGATTCGAGGTTTTTCATAATATCGTATTCAGTGTACGTGAGGCGATCGGTCATCTTGCTTTCATATATCTTCGAAATGAGCATGGAAGCTTTTTCCGCAGCAGTTTTGTAATCGCCCTTCTCGTACAACAAAACAACTTCTTCTTTGGATTGACCGTTGGCTGCTTTCATCATTGCGACAGCAATGGTGCACTGCGCAATAATGGTAAGAATACAATATTTGGCAATGCGCATAAACGTTTTGCCTCAATTTGTGGTCTGATCATTACAGATGATGCCAATTACATATCGGCTCCTTGGTAAAATTTTTCAAGTAGAATTGATTTTGAAATATCGATATTCTATTTGACAAAGTAAAACGATTCTCATATGTTAATAACAACATATCGGATTTCAAGGATCCATCAAATGTCCATTCGCATGCCGTATCTATTTGTTCTATTAATGGGTGCAGGAATTGCATCTTTCGCATTTTATGTAAACACAACAGTCAGGGTGCTTGAAGAGAATATTCCCGGATTTACTTCAATTCGCGACGATGAGTTAGCACGCCAATTTGCACCAACGTTAATTTCCAACAGCAATTTTGGATTTCCCCACGCATGCTACTACCGCGCTGCCCGTGACAGCGATGGTAACATTCATCTTGCCTATCATCCCGTTTGGGAATACGAAAGAAACGAAAGCAGTGGTATTATGCCTTTTTTAAGCAGAATTCTCTATACGGGTGGTCTTTCTATACAGCGAATTATGTTTGGCAAGGGAGATGTTGAAGTGATTTCGGCAATCATTTCACCGAAGGGACAAATTATTGGCATCCAATACGAACGGCCAAAAGATTACAATCCCGCAACATTCACTGTTGCGCATCAAATCGTCAAACTTACCAAAACTTTTCCGCGCATGCCTTTATTTCGCGTAGCTTCGTGGAACCATCTATTCGAAATCGAAACGGATGAAAAAAAACCTCTTCCCAAAAATTCGAAGCTCTGGAAGTGCGAACCCGAATATTTTACCGAAGAATTATGGAATGAATACACGATGGTGCGATTCAAAGAAACGCGGTTGCGAAAAAGCCGCGCGCATTTACCGTGGGAGAGAATCGGCGCGTCACAATAGCATGTCGCGAAAATCTTGTATAGGCATCACTAAAACTGGAAGCAATATAACCATAAAGAAGTATTCTTCATGATTACAGCGGCAGTTTTCAACAACCTTTTCGTCGAAAACCTTTGGGCCGATCGCGTGTATACAAAAACAATTTCTCATAAAACGCAAAAGGGGTGAACTATCGTTGATGTTTCCCAAAAATCCGAAACCCAACGATTTGCACTATGCACGCATAAAAGAATAACGAGTATTTTCTTACAGTTGAAAAATATTTACGGATTCCGTTTCTTGGCCGCACTGCATTCAAAATCCTAATATGTGAGAAATGCGGTTCAATGGAATTGGCAAAATGTCCAATGCAGCGCCTGGCAAAAATCTCATTGCACGGTCAATCCAAGTACAGTATTTTTTCTATAACCCTACACCTATGAGATGATACTTCCCCCGCTTATGGAAAAGGAAATTCAATCGCTTGAAACGAAAAGCGACAAAGGTTCAATACTGCTTCTTCGCTACGTGGGGGAAACCGAGAGCATGAAAGGCTTACCCGTGGGACTTTTCTATTGTTCCTTTGCCGCTCATCTTTCTTCGAATTGCGAAAAATCTTATTATCAGGAGCAACGCCATAGTCATTCTTCTGTTTTGAAAAAAACACGCACGGGAGACGAATCACAGAAAAGTGAAAGTGCGCTAATCATCCCATACATACCAATCGCCATCAATAAATTTCACCCGAAGAATTTCCCTTTTATACGCTTGCATGAATTCAAATATAACCTCCGGCTTGTGGACGCGTTTGAACTCCTCTGCCTCCTTTTCGGTGAGAATTTCAAACGCATGCCAGAGCGCGCTTTCCGCGGCGGCAACATTCACCTTGCCATTCCATACATACGGCTGCACCTCTTGGCAACTTGGTTCACATCCTTTTTCCGTTATTGGAATATGAACCAAAATGGTACGGTTTTCCGATGCAAAATGCTCAAACCGATTAAGCCCAAATGTCCATTTGAGAAAACAGCCATCAGTCTCCTCCCCAAATACAGAAAAAAGGGCAAAGCGTTGTGCCCCTATTTGCTCTTGAACATAATCCGAAAATAACACCCTTTTAGACATATGCCCTCGCAATAAATGAATTAATTTTTACAATGATAATCTATCAATTTTATGCTTGAATAAAAAAATTTACATACCATAATGTATAATTTTATAAAAGTACATCCAATCTTTGGGCATGCGCGATTACCAACTCAATGCAATCAATAAAAGGTATTCCAATGGTAACTTTTAACAGAAAAAAGATCAAGCCCTTTAAAGTGATGTTTATTGTTATCGCACTGCTATGGTTTTTTTATATAGTCTCTTTTGCAATCCCATCAATATATAACTTTGGTATTCATCCCCGTACGCTTCGCGGGATTGTTGGCATAATTGTCTCCCCTTTTCTGCACGGTACCAGTGCACATCTCATTACAAATTCCTTCGCACTTTTCGTATTGGGAGTGCTTTTTCTCTCCGTTGAGAGTGCGCGCGCAAGTTATATTATCATCCCGATTTTTCTTCTCTCAGGATGTGGCACATGGGTGATTGGTCGAAGTGATACAGTGCACATTGGTGCAAGTGGAATTATTTATGGTATTTTTGGATATCTTCTTTTCATTGGCATCTTTCGTAAAAAGATCACTCTGATTCTTCTTGCAACCCTGCTATTGATGTTTTATGGTGGAATGCTATGGGGAATTTTCCCACTTTTCGGCAATCACCCCATTTCATGGGAAGGTCATCTATCTGGGTTCGTTTCGGGAATCTTAGTTGCATGGGCAGAAGCAAATCGCACATAAGAGATAATAATCATATACGCTTCACCGATGAACATGTCAAAAAGACAATTTTACGAATTGGTCAGCCGCGTTTACGAATCGATCATCGAATCGCTCCCCACTTCTTTGAAACACGAAGCGCGCAATGTATTGATCATCGTACAAGATAATCCAGAAAACGTTGATGAAGACATCGTTGGGCTTTACGATGGAACTCCCCTTTCCGAACGCGGTATTGACAATCAACCAATTGTACCAGATAGAATTTATATCTATCGCATTCCTCTTTTGAATATGTGCGAAAACCGCACTCAACTTTGCAAAGAAGTGCGCGATACAATTATTCACGAACTTGGGCACTTTTTTGGATTCGATGATAATGAACTAAAAAAAATGGGACTGGAGTAAACGAAACAATGGAAATGTTTCTCTGTTGACAAACAAACCAACGTTTCATCCCAATTGACACATTCCAAAATAAATTCGCACTGTATGGTGAAAAGATGAAAACTCAACAAGGTAAAAAAGAACTAATTTCAATCATACTCCCAGTATATAACGAAGAAGAGAACATTTCGTTACAGTACCAGCATATCGTTGAAAGTTTAAAGCCGTTTGCGTTAAATTACGAAATAATTTTTGTGGATGACGGAAGCCAAGACCGCTCGGTCGAAATTTTACAAGAAATTGCCCGTAAGGACAAACGGGTAAAATTGGTGATATTTCGAAGAAATTTTGGCCAAACCGCTGCGATGGCTGCAGGCATCGATTATTCCTCAGGCGACATTATTGTGTTTATGGACTCGGATCTACAAAACGATGCGCGCGATATTCCTATTTTGATCGAAAAAATTCACGAAGGTTACGATGTGGTAAGCGGATGGCGTAAGGATCGCAAGGATAAGCTCTTTTCGCGAAAAATCCCTTCGAAAATCGCTAATTGGCTCATCGCGAAAGTCAGTGGAGTAAAACTTCACGATTTGGGATGCTCGCTTAAAGCATATCGGGGTGAAGTGCTTCGACAGATAAAATTGTATGGCGAAATGCACCGATTCATTCCTGTTCACGTCTCGTGGGTTGGCGCAAAAATTACCGAAGTTCCTGTGCGACACCATGCGCGAAAGTTTGGTAAATCCAAATACGGCATTAAGCGCACATTTAAGGTGCTGCTCGATCTTATCACTGTTAAATTTTTAGGTTCGTATTCTACAAAGCCGATTTATGTATTTGGGGGTGCAGGGATACTTATTTTTTTGGCAAGTTGCATTTCTGGTAGCGCTGTCATTTTCATGAAACTATTTCAAGGACTTTCGATGAATCGAAATCCGTTGCTATTTCTTACTGTGCTCTTAATATTAATGAGCATGATGTGCATTATGCTGGGAATTTTAGCGGAGCTTCTCATTCGAATATATCACGAATCGCAAAACAAAGCACCCTATACGGTAAAATCAACGATAAACATAAAAAATAAAAAATGAATTTCTTTAGCAATTTTCGTAAAATTTACTATTGCGTTCGATAAAACACATCATGCAACGCACTATAATCATATGCCACTGCATTCGCCAAAAAAAGTTTCATCGTATATCTATTAATCCGCAATGCGTCAAAATAAAACAACGCTTCATTTTTTTCGCAAGACTCTATTTTTTAGATTTTTCGATTTGACTTCATAGATAATTGTGTACAATCCATCCTCTTGTTTCTCGCGAATTACGCAACCCTCTTTTACCACACTGCCAAATTCATCGACTACTGCCACTCCAGTCGATTTCACATCCACAAATTTATCTGACGCTTTTACGCGATCTGTGATGAACCTTTCAATGACTGCATTCTGGGCTGCCGAAATTGCACCATCTTTTGTTTTCGAAGTCGATTTCGCGCGGAATGTGTCTCCATCAATCCAGCCAAGCGGAATGGAAAAATCCACAAGGTCTGTTTTTGGCGATTCCGCTTTCTTCTCTTCGTAAGCAAGTGGCCTCTCTGAAACAGTAGTGCACTGCACATATAATATCATCGTGCACATAATGAAATTGCATATTACAATCTTCATCGCCTTGCTCCTTTTCAAATTATTAACAAAATTTCACAATTCGAAATAAATGAAACCTTGCAACTTTGATGCCGTTTCGATTCCCCAATAAATTTCTAAAAAAACAAAAAAAATGCTGCTCACAGCGAGCAGCATTTTTTCAACTATTCATGCCGATATTATTGAACTCCGAATTGGACTTGCTTTTTCAAATTTCGCGACATGACTTCATATACAATTTCGCAGTTGTCATCATCGTCATATGTTTCTTTCTTCACTGAACCACCTTTCACCACTCCGCCAAACTCTTTCATAATGGCAATACCGCTTGAAGCATAATCAACAGAACCCGCTGCTCCTTCAAGTCGTGCACCTTTAAATTTTTCAATAATTGTCTTCTGTGCTACCATAATGGCTGATTCTTTCGCTGTACCTCTTCGCTGAATTTTATTCGTCAATCCTGGTTTCGGAGCACCGGTAGCAGTCACCCTAAAGGTATGGTCATCAACCCATCCTTCAGTGATAAAGCTTTCTCCCTTCACCTGCCCACCAAGGCTCCTTGGTCCACACGATGCAATGACCGCCACGCTCAGTATCAAAGCAGTCAAGACCAAAAATTTTTTCATACAAAATCCTCCTTACCAATTTAAATGCAATTTATTCTCTCCTTCTCGGCAACCTTTGTGATTATTTTTTACCGAAAAAGGATTGTCATCCTCCTTTCCTCACTCAATCAATCCCATAAACCCAAGGAAATGCGGATGACATTTTATACGAAATAAATTACAATATATGATACATAGAGAAAAAGAAAGCGTCAACAGAAAATTTCATTTTTTTTGTTGCATGCAGTTATTTACAAAGCAATATTTTTTTATGCACACAATTTCAATAATGTCATATTTGCATCAACTTTCATGAACGATGCGAATTGCGGTGATTACCAACAACACGGTCACTCCCACAAGATTTACGGCAAACCACAGAAAGAGCATTTCTCGCGTCATACTCCAATAATACATAAGGCCTGTCCCATATCCACTTCCATATCCGAGAATAATAAAATGGCAATATTTTGCAAAAATATTCGCAGCGCTGTCTAACGTTGAATCGGATGCAATGACCATTTGGCTCATGATATTCTTTCGCAGAATTGGCAGGATTACAAAAAGCAATGCGGGTATGAGCGCCGATTGAAAAATCCAATGCTCGATGTGCGAAAATAACAATCCCACCATGGAACAGATGAGCATAATTGCAATGACAAAAAAAGGGCTATATTTCATTTCAAGTTTTCTTTTTACGGTTTCAGCCAATGGCGATAAATCGGTAAGTTCATCGCGCGTGTATTCAGTTTTTGAAGAAAAAATGTTTACGTAGTGAGCGATGAGGAAAACTAATATAAGATAAATTATATACACAATTAAAATGTTAAGCAATGCCATTGTACTCACTCCATTGTTAAATTATTTTTTTATTATTACCTTTCTCCCAACTACCTCCAGTTTATCGTTACAGAACAACTCAACCGACAATGGTAAGATTACATGTTCTTCTTTTAAAATTCTTTCTGCAAGCGTTTCAACTGTATCGTCGGGTTCAACGGGAACCGCACGTTGCAAAATAATTGGCCCTGAATCGACCCCTTCATCGATAAAATGCGTAGTGCATCCTGTAATCTTCACTCCATAGTCAAATGCCTGCTTTTGGGCATGGACACCTGGAAATGCTGGCAGCAAAGCGGGATGAATGTTAATGATGCGATTTCGAAACGCATTCACAAAATACGGTGTTAGGATGCGCATATAACCCGCCGCTACCACTAAATCGGTATTTACTTCTTTTAAAAGCCTTACCATTTCTTTCTCGTGTTCCATGCGATTGGGATATGCCTTTGGATTTACAAAAAAAGATTTCATACCAAATTCGCGCGCAATTTCAAGTGCCTTTGCATTTTCAACATCGGAAATAAGAATGCCCAATTTCGCATTAGCGATATTCCCGCTTTGGATCTTGCGCGCAACTGCCTGAAAATTTGTACCTCGTCCAGAAGCGAGAAACGAAACCACTTTCCTTTTCATCGAGCACTCTTGCCTCTTTAGGGTTTTACACCATGCCAATTATGATTGGACGCAGAGTATTTTCAAACATTTTTTCCCGATGTTACTGCAATTCGCTTTTTAGACATATTTAAAAATTTCAGAGAGCGAAAAATCTTTGCGGTACATCGCTTTTATTGCCCATTTTTCTCCTTGATTTTTCTTTCTAGTTCCTCCACGCGCTTTTTTAACTCTTCGTATTCGCTTCGAGTAGTAAATCCCATTTTTTCGAGAGAATTTTTTGTAAACGTTATCACCTGACTTTCTACATTGCGTTTTGCTTCCTCGGCATGTTTGAGCACCTCATCGATAAACTTCCTCCCTTCTTCCTCTGCCATCTTTGCTTCCTGTGCAAAATTTTTCGCCCATTCTTCGATTTTTTCCTTGCTCATCGCTGCAAGGCCAATACCTGCAAATAGCGCTTTTTTAAGCGATTCCATCATAGCTTACCTCCTAACATTTTAGTATTCCAACATCATATCCAATGTGGTGAAAATTGGCAATAAACAAATAAATCAATACGCGCAAGGGTACCACAGAAATAGGTAATGCGATTATTTTACAAAAAAATTTTTTTCTCGTCCACAAAAAATATATTTGCTCGCATAAATGGGCATTTTACTGTTGGATAGTAAAGGAGAGCGATATGAAAATAAAAGTGCTAAAAGACATCTTTGCATCAAACAAAGAGCGCGCGGCGGAAATCCGTGAACTTTTACAGCAGAATAGAATTTACATGATCGATATAATGAGTTCTCCGGGCGCTGGGAAAACCACCATCGTTGATAAGATAATCGATAATCTTAAAAACACCTACCACATCGCCGTTATTGAAGGCGATATTAAGACAACAAAGGATGCAGAGAAGCTTTCGCGTCACAATATCCCCATTGTACAAATTGAAACAAGCCTCTTTCGAAACGATTGTCACCTCGAAAGCAGCTGGATAATGGGATGTTTGCAAAGCTTTGACTTAGAAACACTCGATTTTATCATCATCGAAAACATTGGAAATCTCGTATGCCCTGCCGAATTCGATCTTGGCGAAGATGAACGGATAGTTGTGCTTTCCGTAACCGAAGGGGAAGATAAACCCCTAAAATATCCAATGATGTTTAACACCTCGCATACAGTACTCCTTAATAAAATTGACCTTTTACCGCATTTGGATTATTCTCTTCCTGCTGTTCTCGATAACATAGCTCGTACAAATCCAAAGATAAACGTCTTTCAAATGAGTGCAAAAACCGGGGAGGGTTTTGAGCCATTTTTAAATCACCTCAAAACCAACATCGCGAAAAAAATTGAATCCATCTTATAGAGGAAATCGTATGGCAGAACGCGCTGCCATTGCTGAAGCGCTTCGCCTTTTATGCGCGCGCATCCCCACAGAAAGAGTATTTACCGATAAAACTATTCTCGAACACTATGCACGCGACGAAACGCCAGACCTCTCCTACACTCCTGACATTGTGGTAATGCCCATTTCAACGCAGGAAGTATCGGAAATTGTAAAAATATGCGCACACCTTAAAATTCCACTCACACCTCGCGGGAAAGGTACTGGCGTTGCGGGTGGAGCACTCCCCATTGACGGCGGCATTGTGCTTTCTTTTGAACGCATGAACAAGATTATCGAAATCGATCCCAAAAACCTCATTGCAATAGTCGAACCAGGTGTCATTACCCGCGAAATTGACAACGCCGCAAAACAATTCGGGCTGATGTATCCACCAGATCCATCAAGTCTTGATTCTTGTTCCATTGGAGGAAATGTCGCAGTGGGGGCTGGTGGCCCACGAGCGGTGAAATATGGAACAACGCGCGACTATGTCATCGGCCTTGAATGCGTATGCGCAAATGGAGAAATCATCGCGCTGGGAGGTAAATATGTGAAAAATGCCACGGGATATGGACTCATACCTCTTTTAGTTGGTTCGGAAGGCACGCTCGCGCTTATCACAAAAATCGTTTTGCGACTTCTTCCTCGACCAACCGCTTCCCTTGCAATGCTTATTCCCTTTGACGATATTGGCTTAGCACTTACTGCCGCTGAAAAAATCATAATGGCAAAAATTATCCCCGCCGCAATTGAATTTATGGAAGAAGATGCGCTTCGCCTTGTAAAAGAGTACTTTTTTTTAGAAATGCCATTTCCCACTGCACAAGCGCATCTGCTCATCGAAATTGATGGCTCTAGCGAAGATGAACTATTACGCCAAGCACAAGAAATCGTTTCACTTTCCACAATACATGAGAGCAATGTCATCATTGCAATGACAGAACAAGAAAAAGACCGCATTTGGAAAACGCGCCGATTGATACGCGAAGCAATTTCGAAAAAAAGTCCAATTTTCCTTGCAGAAGACACTGTGGTCCCTCGGGCATCCATTCAGCGCTTTATTCTTCAACTAAAAAATGAATTTAAAAAACAAAAACTCACCTCTCTTATGTTTGGTCATGCAGGAGATGGCAATGTACACGTCGATGTTCTCAAAGGAGATATGCCAATCGAACAATGGAGATTGCTTCTTCCATCGTTAAAAGAAATAATCTATCAGATCGCAGTGGAATGCGGAGGAACGATTTCAGGTGAACATGGAATTGGATTTATCAAAAGAGATTACCTTCCAACTGCGATGGATAACCATGCAATCGAACTCATGCGCGCAATAAAACGTGCATTCGATCCGCTTGGAATTTTGAATCCAAATAAAGTGATATGATATATTATTTATGAAATTTTTGGCTCTGACCCCCTTAACGCGATGTAAAGGGAAATAGGGGTTGCTTTTGCCATCCCTTTGTGAATTTCATTCTTTTAAGAAAATCATTGCCCCGTTGGTAATTTGTCTTTCTCATAGGGACGGAAGCGATGGCAACGTTTTTTAGTTTTTACGTCAAAGGCTTTGACCCCTTTCCCTCGCAACAACATATCTTTTTTCCAAAAAGAGTATCCCAAACTCCATGAAAAAGAAAATCTTGTGGGGTGGATGA
>JAOAAF010000067.1:11274-17910 GCA_026419015.1 Spirochaetota bacterium | reverse complement strand
ATGCGTTTAAGTTCTCTTTTTAATTCCTCCGTAAGTCCAATTTCTTCATCGCTCAAATAGCACTGGGGATCTGGTGCCCAGGGATCGCCATAAACTCGAAAGGCGCGCACGCGCATGGAGCCCGTACACATCGAACGGTATTGGCATACGCGACAGCGACCTTTAAGGTATTGCGCTTTGCGTTTGAGTCCCTTCATGAGTTCATCCGATTCGTCCATCCAAATATCAGCAAATTTTCGCTGACGAATGTTGCCAAAAGTGTAATCCTGCCAGAATTGGTCGGGATGCACATTCCCCACTGGATCGATATTTGCGATGCCAACACCGGATGAATACGCCCCACCGCCATTCCATTCAAGGAGCGCTTTTACTTCTTCGGCTCTTGGATTGTTTTCTTGCAACAACTTTAAATAAAGGTACACGCCGTCGGCATGGTTGTCGACGGTGAGGATGTTGATGTCTTTGTTGCGATTGAAAAAATCTCTTGTTCTCGCAAGGATGATGTCCATAGCCATTCGCGATTGTACATGCGTAAGGTCATCGTCAAAGAGATTGCTGCCACGGCCTGAATAAACAAGATGGTAAAAGCACGCGCGGTTGATGCTTTCCCGTTCTATGAAGTCAAAAATTTCGGAGAGGTCTTTGAAATTTCTTTTTGTAAGCGTTAAGCGAAGTCCCACGCGAAGGCCAATTGCCACGCAATGCTCAAATCCCTTCATCGCACGTGCGAAAGCACCTTTTTGTCCGCGAAAATCATCATTCGCGCGTTCCATACCATCTAAGCTGATTCCGACATAAACTATCCCTGCATCTTTCAGCAATTGCGCAATAGGTCTATCAATTAGTGTCCCATTAGTAGAAATGACAGAACGGATATTTTTTTTCGAGGCAGTTTCGATGAGCAAAAAAAGGTCTTTTCGCAGTAGTGGCTCGCCACCTGAAAAAAGCAACGATGGAATCTCAAAGCTTGCCAGATCTTCGATGAGCTCAATCCCTTCGTCAGTCGAAAGTTCGTCGGAATATTTTATATGAGAAGAATCGGTATAGCAGTGGATGCAGTTGAGGTTGCAGCTTCTGGTTACATTCCACACCACAATTGGTTTCCGTTCCGATGCCCGGCGCTGTATTCGATGAGGTGAGATGCCATCGCAGTCAACACACGATGGCGTTCCATACCGCAGTCCATCGCCTATCGAACTTGTTCCACAGTAAAGTTTACCGATGTCAATCATTTTACTCCTTCCAATTTTCAAATTCTTCAGAAAAATATTCGATGCGCTCTTTTTTAAATTCCTTTAGAGTTTTCAAAGTGCAGAAATCGCAAATTCCCGAAGAGGTCGCAAGGTTTTCGATGATTGAATTGAGCATTTCATCGCTTTTTGCATGGATCATTGCAAAGAGGGGGTATTCCCATTTTCCTGGTATCGTTTGTCGCACGTATAAGTGCGATATGTGTGGATTTTTTCCAAAAACATCAATGATATTTTCTTCGGAAAGGGTATCGATCTTCCACACAGTCATTGCATTTGCGGAATATCCCGCTTTGTGATGTCGCAACACTGCGCAGTATCGGCGTAAGATGCCGTCTTTTTTAAATGCGTTTCCAATATCGAAAAGCATTGTCTCATTTATATTCCCGTTGTGAGCGTTGATTAATGCGCGAAAAGGCTTTTGTTCAATTGGAAGATCCTTTTGCAATAATTTTATAGCTTCCTTTTCCGCCACTGTCAAGGGAAGCCTCGTTTTTCGATAATCGTTCATTTCATTCACAGCAACTAGAACATCGGCGTTTTCATCGCCAATTTTAAAATGCACGCCGATTTTTAGTCGCTTTGTAGTGGGAAGGATGAGAAAATCGCGCGCATTCGCTTTTGTTGCAATTTTGTGCACGCTTCGGGAAATATCCCATTCTTTGGGAATGGTAAGCGTAAACCATAAGTTGAAGCGATGATTGCGCAAGTAATTGTGGCTTACTCCGGGATGTGCATTGATAATTGCGCTTGCGTGCTCCCAATCATCAACTTCAAATGCAACGAGCGTGGAAAAAAATCCAATGGAAGTGGCTTCAAATATTCCAGATATATTTCGGATGATACCGTTTTGTTTAAGGAATCTTAATTCTTCAAGAATATCGTTTTCGGAAATGCAAAGTTCATCAGCCAGAATATGAAATGGATCCGAGGAAAGGGGAATGTCGTATTGAATTCGATTTAAAATTCTCTGTTGGATTTTCGTAAGCCGATTCATTTGCTTTGATAGCTCCACCTGTATGAGAAAACGATGCGGTATTCAGTTTATTCTCTTTTGTTCGTGGTATGCGCAGTGTAATTGAGCGCAGAAACTACGATTAATATCTTCCTTGACGTCAACTGCATTTTCAAAAATTGTGGTTAATCATTTGTTCATACGTCATCTTTGTAATATAGTCGCTGCTCGTCAACACAATTTGTGAATATAGTACTGCGCAATCAATCGCATAGCGAAAGAGGTTTTCAGGTGAACGATATATCTTTATATCGAAAATTAGAAGTACATCCATCTGCACGCGCGCTCATCTTCGATCTCGATGGAACGTTGGTCGATACGATGAAAATTCATTTTGAAGCGTGGAAAGAAGTTGGCCGCAGCAATGGCTTTGATTATCCGGAAGAATTGTTTTACCGGCTTGCAGGCATTCCTACGAAAACGATCGTTCACCTGTTGAATGCAGAATTTGGCTACTCGCTCGATGTAGAAAAGATTTCGAAGGAAAAAGAAGAGGCGTTTTTGAGAAATGTCCATTTCGTGAAACCAATACTTCCCGTTGTGGAGATAGTGGAAACATATTTTGGCATATTACCAATGGCAATTGGGACTGGAAATACGCGTACGATTGCCTTGAGAATACTCAAACAGACGAGACTTGCCCATTGCTTTCGCGTGATCGTCACAGCCGATGATGTGACTTATCACAAACCACATCCGGAAACGTTTCTGCGTTGTGCTGAGCTAATGCACATAGAGCCGCAATGCTGTCAAGTTTTTGAAGATGGCGATCAGGGTTTGGAAGCTGCTCGCCGTGCTGGGATGATTGCAACAGATGTCAGATGCTTTGTTAAAATTTTGAATGAATAATATGCGTGCGTTGAGGCATGAATCGGCACAAGGATGATTTATACGAATTCATCAATGGAAAAGTATTTACAATATTCCCCGCGCGGTTTGTTTTTTATCTATCGGTAGTTAAATTTTATGATGTTTCGAATTAATGCAATCGTTTTATCTTTGTAAGAATACACTCGTCTTGCGAGGATGTCTATTCCGAACAAGCGATTTGATCCATGGAAGTTTTTTCGAAGCGAATTATGGAATCTTGCGCTTCACGTATTCTGAATAATCATTAAGAATTGGCTGATATTCCTGCTCCATAAGCGGCGATGAAATCAAAAAATCTGCCGTTGACCGATTGCAGGCGATTGGGATATTATATACAACGGCAATGCGCAGCAGTGCCTTTACGTCGACGTCGTGGGGATGAGGTTCCATCGGATCCCAAAAAAAGATGAGGCAATCGATTTTCCCTTCTGCGATGAGCGCACCAATCTGTTGATCGCCGCCGAGAGGACCTGATTTAAGCTTTGTAATTGTAAATTCAAAATCTTTCCCTTCTTTTTTGAGCTTTGCATGCAGTGCATCTTCCACCATTTTCCCAGTGGTTCCGGTACAGATCAGCGAATGGTTGATGAGCACATGGTAGTTCCATTCGACCCATTCAATGAGATCTTTTTTCCGATTATCGTGTGCAACTAACGCGATGGTTTTTATTTTTTCCATAGTATGACCCCAGTTGTACTATTTACTATAATTGCGATAACAATTGCGCCATTGCGCATGTGCAGTGGGAACAGTCAAGGCGAAATTTCTGTTATTGCGCAATATGCACGATTAGTTCTCTTAGAAGATTGTGGTGAATTAATTCGTTAGGAATTTTTCGCCCATTTACAAAAAGAGCGGGTGTTCCAGTGAGATGCAATCGCAATCCATCATCCACGTCACGGGTGAGTGCGGAAGCTGTCTGTAACGAGGTAATGCATTCTGATAACGGAGCAGTAAGTCCAATTTTTTGCTGTATTCCATAAATTGACGAAACGGAAATTTCAATGCCCGCTTCTAAATCTTCATAAAGTAAATCGTATAGTGCATGAAATTTCCCTTCGCGATGAGCGCAGGCTGCCACAAGAGCGGCAAGACAACACGGTTCAATTATGTTTCCCATTCGGGGAGGGCATTCGCCGCATAAAGGGTAAAGTTTATAGTAAATTATGATTTTATTCGGAAACTCTGTTAACAGTGTGGACAAAATTTTTCCCGCACGCATACAATGATCGCAAGTAAAGTCGATAAAAAGGACAATTCGAATAGGCGCCTGTGGATTCCCACGAAATGGTGCGTGTGCCGTATCAATTGAATAGAGTTTAGCATCTCGATATGTTTTAAGAATTTCACCGCGGTTTGCATAGCTGCGCGCATGGACTACAAACAGATGGCGGGTGAGCAATGTGCAAAAAATGCCTGTTGCGAATGAAACCACAGCGATGAAAATAAGAGCAAATACTTCACCGCGATGGCGTGATAAAAAATAATTTTTTACAGTGCGAAGAATGCTTTTGCGAATAAATCCCTTCTGAGCGCTGATGGAACTTGCGAGCATACCTATGGTGGCGCAATATGAGAGAAAACAAAGGGTGCAGACTGCTTTAATAATAAAAATTGAAATAAAAAATAGAAACGCATCGGCAATACTTCCAATGATCGAAAGCAAAAGGCCGAAAAATAACCGCACGTGTGCATTTTCTCTTTTAAAGAAATTATATATACCCAACAAAGATGCAAATGCATAAAACATCACTCCCGCAGCAGCTGTGGGGATTTGTCCGATGAGAGGGAAGGTACCGATGATGGCATAAGGGCTTTCCGCAACAGTTCTGCAAGAGTTGATACCGCTTTTTGTTGAGGTGCAGATTGCCCGAACAGCATTGGATGAAATCCCGAAAAATTCACTCACCAAAAGAAGCGCCATCGCAAGGCCAAAAAGTGCGGATACAGTAAAAACAATATTTGCAGCAAATTCCCGCCTATTCATTTTACGAATGCCCTATTGCAATGGAATATAATTTTTTTACCATCGCTAAGATATTGAAATTTTTTTTCAAGGTGTTTGTGCTCTGGGTTTGTAAAAAGAAGGGGTAGAGTTGCACCCTGCAATTGCGCGTATCGAGAGATTTCATCGTCTTCACATGTTTTTTTGTGAGAATAGCGATTGTTGTAGCAAACAATTCCCGGTATTCCTGCACGAGATTTTTTGCAATCGCACTCAGAGGTGGGATGCATGATTGCAATACCTATCGCAATCATAACCGGTAAAATGAATTTAAATTTTTTCATGCAAGTATCGTATGAGGGTTGCTCATTTTTTAACAGCAGCATCCTGGAGAAATGATAGTTGATGAGGGTATTTTCGATTTTACAATTGCCTTTATTTCTTCAACCACTCGCGCGATCGTTTCCTCTGTGACTTTTGTATCGCCTTTTTTGTAACCTAAATTTTGCAGCACAATTGCGATGGGCTCAATGCCCACGCGCTGGAGGGATTTTCGCGCACAAGCAATGGGACAACCATCGACCACTATGTTAACATCTGCTCCCTTTGCAGATGCGAGGAAACCCGAGATGTTAGCGCCGACACCCGCAAGGCATGTTTTGGTAGCAAATCCCTCTTTCCAGAGTGTACGCACCGCGCGGTCAGCAAGTTCTCCCACATCGGATGCTCCTGAGCAAGAATAAAGAAGAACTGTTCCAAAACCGCAACAATCCTGTGCCATACGATAATTCTCCTTCAGTTTATTTTAAAAGCTTTTTTACTTCGTCAAGCGAAGGGACTTTACCGGCAAGCTTTACTTCACCGTTAATCGCAAGAGCGGGCGTAATCATTACACCATAGTTAGTGATTTCCTTCACATCTTTCACTTTGACAATTTCCGCATTAAGCCCAAGTTCCTCGCTCGCTTTCCGTACAATTTCCTCAAGCTTTTGACATTTTGCACATCCAGTGCCTAAAATTTCGATTTTCATCATTGGTAAATCTCCTCATATAAAAAATTTATTACTAGAAAATGCTATTCTTTTTTAATTGCCGTGGCAAATACTTTCAGTTTTACCAGCTTATTTGCAGGATCGTTTGTCGCGACAGTAACAGAGTGCTGTATTTTTTGTTCACTCATGCCTTTTGGCACTTTGCCTACGTGAAATTTTACTTCTATTTTGCCCTCACCGCCGGCAGGGATTTCCTTCTCCGTAAGAAGGACAGCGGTGCACCCTCACCCCGCACTCACCCGTTTGATGACCAGCGTTGCTGTTCCACGATTGCGGAAAACAAATTCGCACTGTTGTTCGGTATTTTCCAGTACCTTTCCGAGATCGTACTCAAACCGATCGAACTGAATTATAGGCTTTGAAAACGAAAAGCATGCTGATACGCTACACGCGATTGCCGCTGAAAAGATTGCTTTTCGCATGGTGCAAAATAGCATAGTTAAGATCCTCCTATTAAAATAACGTTCCAAATATCATACCCGAAATAGTTGGCATAATTACCAC
>JAOAAF010000067.1:0-11264 GCA_026419015.1 Spirochaetota bacterium | reverse complement strand
TATATAAACAATTGTTTTTTATGTACCAATTAAGCTTCGGATTACCAACATGTTGGGAAGCGAAAGCGCAGGTCCTGCAAGGAGAAGCGCAAGCGCAGGGCCTTTTCCCATGCCGCTACCGATAAGTCCTTGTACGATGGGCACTTCGGTGAGAGTAGCAAAGTACATAAACGCACCAACCAGTGCAGAGAAAAAATTAGCCGCCAGCGAATTTCCACCGACAATCGTGACAACCCACTCGTTAGGAATAAGCCCTTCTTGCCCCGGGCGACCCAAAAGCGCCCCTGCAGCGAGCACACCAAAGAGCAATAGCGGCAATATTTGTTTTGCTAGATCCCATGTAGTGGAAAACCATTCGCCACCTTCACCTGGATCGGTGCTGGTGACAAGTGCGAGGGAGAATACACCTACTGCGAAGGGAATTTGCGGTTGGTGTGGAAAGAAAAGTGCAAAGATTGCCGTCGCTATTGTGCAAGCAAACATCTTCCACCATGCAAAGTCAAACCAGATGACAAGCACAATCGCAAAAAGAATCGCTGAAAGGGATGTAATATGCCATTTGTATGCGAATATAATGTGCCAAAATCCGATTTCGCCGCCAGGCCTGCTCCAATTTGCGAATACTAAGATGGCAACCATGGAAGCGAAATATACAACATCTTTCCAGAAAGAACGTTTTGGGCGAGAGATAGGAAATTTTATTGCAGCTTTCGCTTTTTCGACTTCTTCGTTTCGATATATAAGATGCATAAGCGCGCCAATGACAATGCTAAAAGCCACCGCTCCCACAGCCCGTGCGATGCCCAGTTCGAGTCCAAGCACTCGCGCGGTGAGAATAATAGCGAGCACATTGATTGCTGGTCCGGAATACAGGAACGCTATAGCAGGACCAAGCCCTGCTCCCATGCGGTATATCCCGGAAAAAAGCGGAAGCACTGTGCAGGAACAGACAGCAAGGATGGAACCGGCAAGCGAACCCATACCATAAGCGATAATTTTATTCGCAGTGGGACCCAAATATTTCATCACCGATTCCTGGCGGACGAATACGCTAATGGCACCAGCAATGAAGAATGCGGGCACAAGGCACATGAGCACATGTTCCCGTGCGTACCATTTCACTAGGTGAAACGCTTCGCGCACGGCATTGTCGAAGCGCGGATTTCCCACCGGAAGATAAAACGCGAAAAGAAAAATGGCAATAATCCAAAAAAGCGGTTTCCACTCCGATTTCCAATCGACTTTCATACTTTACTCTCCAATTTCAATGGTGAGAAATTTATGAAATGAAAACAAAAGGCACATACAAGATTTTATTGATTTGCGCGACGTGCTTTCAAAATTTCTCCTTGTTGTTTTGTATGCAATTTGGCGATTTCCTCTATTGCATTTAAAAAATCCACAATGAATGGCATTTTTGCGATGACAATAAATTTTTGCTTTTCGTTTCCTCACGATGGTGATATATTTCAAAATTAAAAGATGGTTAGAAACTGTTGAAATATCGTTGCCAATCATTGCCATAAGTTCGGTTACGGATTTTCTCTATATTAAGCTTCTTAGCAATAAAAAAACATGTTGCATGCACCATTGCTTCAATTATCCGCAATCTCACCTCGTAATTTTGATTTTTTTTCGCAAATATGGTGCGAGATGTTCAATGCCATACCTTTCGCAAAGGATCATCCAATCGTCCTTGCGTATGGTACCGCGGCACAAAGGCGAAGCGCAACGGCATTGAAACCCTCTGTCAAAGGCGGTGAAGTCCGTACCGTAATCGTATGTGATTTCTTCACCAGTTGCGATGTCCCGTCGGGCGACAAGGGAATCGCCTTCATACCACGCGTTTGGATCGCACGAATGATTCATGAAAAAGGCATCGTCTTTTAACACTTCTTCCATTGAAATCTGTCCTGAAAGGAGATCGTCGTCGATTTGATAGCAAAAGTGAATGAATATTTTTTTTTGATGCTCCGGTAACATCAAAGCGTCGCGGATGGAAAGATTAATGCAATTGTTTTGCTCTCCTTCATTTTCTCTCCAAATGAATTCGCCTTTCGCAATCGGCTCTATTGCAAAAAGGCCAAATTCGTTTTCTTTAATTTTCTTTTTGGCAATTTTTCGATTAAGCATTGTATTGACCTTTTACTTTCCCCGCAGCTTTTTCGCATCGCACCGATGCGAATTTTTTTGATGCCGTGAAATAAATTTACCACATTTTTTAAAAAGACAAATGAAAACAATTGTTGATTATAACCAGCTTACTCTGTGCTTTTCTGTTAAGCTGTGCGGGTTTTCCAATTGCGTCAAGATATATTTTTACATTTTCCCACGTTAGGAGCGAAGTTGCAATTTCCAAAAACGCGACATAAAATTCCCCTTGACAGGGCAATGGCTTATATACACAGATGAATAGTGTATGAACATCCGCCAACTAATAGAATTTCTTCAGAACGATAATAAGTTTCTGTCCAATGTTCGACTTTGGATGAAAAAATCGCCGCGTGATGGATTGTATGAAGAGTGGCCTGTGTGGATCGATGAGCGAGTAAAGTCTGCCTACGTTGCGCGGGGCATTGAAAAGCTCTATGTGCACCAAAAGATTGCCTGCGAAGCGATTGCGAAAGCTGAGGACATCGTCGTTGTGACGCCCACAGCGTCCGGGAAGACATTGTGCTACAATATACCGGTGCTCGATGCAATGGCAAAAAATCCCGATGCGCGTGCTCTCTATCTTTTCCCCACAAAAGCGCTTTCGCAGGATCAGCTTTCAGAACTTTCCGATGCAATTGAGCGCATCGGCATATCGATTAAGACTTATACCTTCGATGGCGATACGCCCGCATCTGCGCGCAAGGCCATTCGTTCGGCGGGAAATATCGTCATCACCAATCCTGACATGCTCCATTCGGGAATCTTACCGCACCATACGATATGGATCAAACTGTTTGAAAATTTAAAGTTTGTAGTGATCGATGAACTTCATAGCTATCGAGGTGTCTTTGGAAGCCATTTAGCCAATGTCGTGCGAAGATTGCTTCGACTTTGTACGTTTTATGGATCAAAACCCCAATTTATCTGTTGTTCCGCAACAATCCAGAATCCAAAAGAACACGCTGATGCGATAATAGGCCGTCCCGTTACCCTCATCGATAAAAACGGAGCACCGTGTGGAGAAAAACACTATGTGATTTATAACCCGCCTGTGATTAATGAAGATCTGGGAATTCGTGCATCTGCAATAAAGGAAGCAGTAAAAATTGGTGAAATGATTATTAAAAATCGCATCCCCACAATAATTTTTGCGAGAAGCCGCCTTCGCGTTGAAATCGTTTCGACCTATCTTCGCGAACGCTGTGGGGATATCCCCGTTGTAGCGTATCGAGGCGGCTATCTTCCGAATGAACGGCGTGCAATTGAAAAGGGGCTCCGTGAAGGAAGAATAACGGGGGTTGTGTCCACAAATGCTCTGGAATTGGGAATAGATATCGGGATGCTCGATGTTGCAATCAGCGTTGGCTATCCTGGTTCGATTTCATCGATGTTTCAACAATTTGGCAGAGCAGGAAGGAGAGGAGAACCATCGCTTGCAATACTGGTTGCAACGAGTTCTCCTTTGGATCAGTTCATTTGCAACAATACGGATTTTTTTGTAAACGCGAATCCAGAGTCCGCGACAATTAATCCCGATAACCTCCTCATTTTGATGGATCATATAAAATGTTCTTCGTTTGAATTGCCGTTTAAAGAAAACGAACGATTTGCACCTCATCTTGCCACGACGAGAGAAATGCTTGAGTATCTCGAAAGCGAAGGTGTATTAAAAAGGAGCGATGGGAAGTTCCACTGGATGAGCGATATATATCCCGCAAATGAAATTTCGCTTCGCACTGCGTCGCAGGAAAATTTTGTCATCATCGACACGAAAGATAAAAATAAAGTAATTGGCGAAGTCGATTATTATTCTGCTCCGACAGATATCCACGATGATGCCATTTACATCCATCAAGGAAGACAATACTATATCGATAAACTCGATTGGGAACGGCGCATGGCGTATTGCCATGAAGTTGAATCGGATTATTATACCGATGCGGAAACCAAGACAAATGTAAGCGTGCTCGAAAGGTTTCAGTCGCGTGCGATGAAAGATGCCGAGCTTTCGTTCGGTGAGGTAAACGTGCGCAGCATGGCGGTGATGTTTAAAAAGATAAAATTTAATACGCATGAAAACTTAGGTTGGGGAAGAATTCATCTTCCCGAACTTGAGATGCACACGGAAGCGATGTGGATAGATTTCAACGATGAGGTGCTTGAACAACAATTTGGCAGGCAGATGATCGGGCGAATTCTCTATTCAGTGGCATACATATTGCGGCACATTGCACCGATTTTTACGCTTTCGGAAAGCAACGATATTCGCGTCCATCACGAGACGCGTTCGCTGTACAGCGGCAAACCTGCTGTGTTTTTATACGATGCGTTGCCGGGCGGTGTGGGAATTTCTAAGCGCGTTTTTGATACCATGGAAATTATTATCGAAGAAGCAATAAAATCTGTGAAGGGATGTGCCTGTATGTACGGGTGCCCAAGCTGTATTGGCCCTCTGCCCGATGAGGGAAAAGATACAAAAGTTGCGGTAGTCCAGCTTTTGCAAAGGATGTTGTGATATGTCATTGCTTCAAGAAAAGCTAAACCTATATAAAAAGAAGTCGCATCCCGATGAATCATCGAAAATAACACCAGAGCATTTTGGGGCAGAGAAGCTGATGTGGGGCACTGTGCCTCTTTGGCGTTTTAAATCGATTTACAATATTAAAGAAGATATTAAACGCCTTTCATTGAACTATTCGCATTTGCCCGAATTCTTTTTTAAATCGATTGGTTTTCAAGATGCCGTATCGCTAAAAGATGTAGTCTTTGTCGATTTGGAAACAACATCGCTTTCCATAGGGGCAGGGAGCTACGCGTTTCTTTTTGGGTTTGGAGCTTTGCAGGACGAAGTGCTTACTGTTGAACAATACTTCATGCACGAATATTCAGAAGAGCCGGCAATTTTACGCGCAATTCTTCCTCTGTTTCAAGAAAAAATTGCGGTAACCTATAACGGCTTTTCGTTCGATATCCCTTTGTTAAAAAACCGATATCGAATAAATCGCATTGCAGGTTTTCCTCTCGATAAAAAACATATCGATCTTTTATATCCCTCCCGCGTTGTGTTCAAAAGCCTCTTCGAAAATTGCGCGCTTATCACGCTTGAGTCGAGAGTGCTTGGTATTGACCGCATTGATGATATCCCCTCGTGGCTTATTCCTGAAATATACTTTTCATATCAAAAAAATGGGGAAATCGATCGAATGAGAAATGTGATTGCACATCACAAGCAAGATATCATATCGATGGCAATATTGATGCTTTTTTTAATCAATCTTTACCACAACCTCGAACATCGACGGTTCGACGCAATGAGCAATGTAGCGTTTGCGCATATTGCGCGGTGGCTTTATCGACGCGACCTTGAACTTTTTCTCGATGTGGTGAATTTCATGGGTGAAAGTGTGCTGAGCGATCGGATGCTGTTTAAAATGTATTCGTGCGCAATGAAAAGAATTGGACGGCATGATGAAATAATGAAGTTTTGGCGAAAGGATGCTTCGGTGTACTCAAAAGAAGAACTTGCAAAGTACTATGAGCATATTGCGAAAGATTATCGCGAAGCGCTTGCGCATTGCGCACAGGCAATGAGTTTTCTCAATGCAGGGTTGTTTGCAGAAGGGGTGAAATTTTCACACCCCGAAGCGGTAACGTTTTATAGAGAGCGATTCGAAAAAAGAATTCAGAGGTTGCTTCGCAAAATCGATCCCCACTTGTCGTTAAAGAGCGACACAGTTGATTGATCTCACATAAAGCGATTTCTACTTTTCTGAAAAAAACTTTGCGAGCAATTCCTCGAGATCTTCTATCTTAAAAGGTTTTGAAAGGCTTCCGTTGAAACCGAAGCGTTCAGGCTGGGCTAAGACTTTATCGTCGCTGTAGCCGCTCATCACAAATGCGGGGATATCGGGATCGATTTTCCGAATTTCGCAAATGGCATCTTTCCCGCTCATACCGCCACGTATCGTCATATCGAAGATGAGAGCGTTAAATGGGTTTCCTCGCTCTTTTTCCCTGATGAACAATTCAATTGCCTCTTTCCCCGTTGCTGCCACCAATGCAGTAAAACCTAAATGTTCTAAAAATTTTACCATAATTTCCTGCATTATGGGTTCATCGTCTAATACTAAAATTTTCCCCACAATGAGCTTTTTCTTTTCAGGTATTTTAATCGATTCTTCTGCTTTTGCGATTGAAGCAGGTAAATAAATGTGAAAAGCTGTCCCAATACCAATTTCTGATTCTACCTCGATCGTCCCTTGGTGTTTTGCAATGATTGAATAGCTCGTTGCAAGGCCAAGGCCCTGCCCTTTGCTTTTGGTGGTAAAGAATGGATCGAATATCTTATTGAGAATTTCCTTGGGGATTCCAATGCCGCTATCGCGAATGGTGATTTTCACGTAATCGCCGCACAAAAGTGGATGTTCGCCTTCATTAAAATGAACGTTTTCTCCTCGAACCGCGATTACGCCTCCATGTGGCATTGCCTGAATTGCATTTAACGTAATGTTTTCAATGACATGCGATATTTGGTTTGCGTCGAATTCGGCATTGGAAATATTTTCTGCGAAATCAAATTCAATGCGTACATTCGAACCGCTGGTGATGAATTGTACGGTGTCGATCACGATTGGAACAATTGGTTGAATTTTTTTCACAGGATCCCCGCCCTTCGCAAAAGTGAGCAGCTGGCTGGTGAGCCCCTTTGCGCGCTGAATCGATTTGAGCGCATTGTGAATCATTTGTGATGTTTTCTCGTCGTTAATATTTATCGCAGCAAGACCAAGATATCCGAATACGCCTTCAAGAATGTTATTAAAGTCGTGAGCGATTCCACCGGCAAGTATCCCAATCGATTCAAGCCGCTGGGCGCGCTGTGCTTGCTCCAAAAGGTGCATTTTTTCGGTCATATCGCGGAACACGAGAACCACTCCGAGGATGTTGCCTTTGGTATCCGTAATGGGTGCAGCGCTATCGGCGATGATATGTTTCCTTCCATCTTTTGAGATGAGAACGGTGTGGTTCGAGAGTTCATATTTTTGTCCCGTCGAAAGAACTTTTTCTACTGGATTTTCCAGCGGTTTCCCTGAAAGTTCGTGGATGATGTGAAAGATGTCGGAAAGCTGTTTCCCCTCAGCTTCTTTTTGCGTATAACCCGTGAGCTTCTGAGCTGCTTCGTTGATGATCATTACTCTTCCGCGAGTATCGGTTGCGATTACGCCATCTGCGATGCTTTGAAGCGTTATTTGGAGCTTTTCTTTTTCTTCAAACAATTGTTCTTCAGCTCTCTTTTTTCCAGTGATGTCGACTATCGAAGCTAATATTGTTGGTTTAGCATTAAATTGAATGAGGGATGTTGTCGCGTGAAGCCATTTGATGCTTCCATCTTTCGCAAAGATTCGAAATTCATAACTGTGAATTTTTTTATCTCCTTCTATTCGTTTTTGTATTCTTGTGCGCATCATGGGCAGATCTTCAGGATGTATGCTGTTCCAAAACAGCAGTGCCGTGATTTCATTAGCCGAATAGCCCGTGATGTATTCCACTGCCTGGTTAACGTAAATAATTTCATCGTTTTGGTACATCACAATTCCTGTTGGAGTCAAGTTGGACAGAGTTCGAAATTTTTCTTCGCTTTCTTTAAGCGATTCGAGTATTTGCCTGCGCTCGATCGATTTCCACGCTGCATCCATCAATAAGGTCAATTGCAACACTTCGATTTCGGTGTATTCTGTTTCCTTATTGGCAACGCCAACTGTGGCAATGGGTTCGTGATTTCGAAAAATTGGAATCCCAAGATATCGCGTTATTTGAACGTGCCCTTGGGGATATCCTTTTTTAAGCGGATTATCAGCGGAATAATCGTTAATGATGATTGGCTTTTTTTGCCGAACAGTTTCTGCCCATATGCCTGCATCTTTGAGCGGATAAATTTCGGGCGAATCCTTGATCGCACATTCTTCCATTACTCGTTTTGACCACGCGCAAGGAATAAATTGTTGTTTCTCAGAATCATACATTAAAATAAAACCAATTTTACTATCGGTCAGCCTAATTGCTTCGTCGAGCACGTGTTGAAATAATTCCTTTGTCGTAGATGCCTCGTATTGCAACACCGAAATCGTCGATTCGAGTCGCTGTTTGTTTGCCCGCATGAGTTCCTCTGCTGCTTTCCTCGCGCGCAAATCGTGAATGACTACCATGATTGATTCTGCTTTTCCTTCTTTTATTATTGGAGTAGAGGTTACTTGTGCGGGGATGCGTTGCCCCTTTCGGTCGAAGAATTCCAGTTCAAATTCCTGGATTCCCATAAAGCCTTCGAAACGTTTTTGGTGATAGGCAAAAACGAGCTTTTTATAACTTTTGGGGAGAAATCGAAATACATTTGTCCCCACAATTTCTTCATACGAGTAACCAGTGATGGTAATCCCCGCTTGATTAATATATTGAATTGTCCCATTCATGTCGTGCAGCACGATTACGTCCTGCGTTGTTTCTGCTAAATTACGATAACGCTCTTCGCTTTCTTTAAGTTGCTGTTCTTTCTTTTTTCTTTCGGAAATGTCGCGCACAATCGCAAGAACTCTCTCCTTGCCCGCAATCGTTGTTTTTTTCAACGTCACTTCGACCCAAAAGAGATCACCCGTTTTCCTTTTTGCCAGCCACTCGAATGTCGGAATTTGCCCTTTCAGCGCAAGGGCAATCTTCTGTTGCGCCATTTCTTCAGTATAAGGGTATTCGTTTGCGCTTAAGTTGCCGATGTTCCCTGAAAGAATTTCTTCTTTTGTTGAATATCCATACATTTCCAACGTTTGGCGATTGCAATCGATAATTTTTCCACCTTTTTCCGTGATTTCATGTATCATGATTGAATCTGTAGTCGAATCGAAAATTTCTCGAAATTTTTGCTCGCTTTCGATGAGTGCCAACTCGCTCTCTTTACGTTCGGTGATATCGCGTATGGTTTCAATTGCCCCAATGATGTTGCCATCTTTATCGTAAAGAGGTGCCGCTTTCCCCCATAGGTAAGTTTTTCTGCCGCGAAAATTTTCAATAGTAGTTTCAGCGATGAGGATATCTTTTTCTTTTTTTATGTAAGTGTATTTTTTGGCAACCGCATCATCGAATTCCAACGACAAATCGATTAAAATTGGAGTGCGCACTCCATAAAATGGAATCGCATGTTCGAAGTTTCCTTTTCCAATTATGTTTTCGCTTTTTACTCCGGTGAGATCTTCCATCGCTTTGTTCCACGCAATCACCACGTGATGTTTGTTTATTACGAATGTTGGATCCGGCATATGAGCGATGATGTCTTCCAGCTGTTTTTGTTTATTGAGTATCTCCGCTTCTGCTTTTTTTCGTTCGGTGATGTCGGTGTAAAGGGCAAAGGAACCGAGATAGTTACCGTTGGCATCCATGATTGCCTTTGCGGAAATAATTGCCCACAATTCGCTTCCATCTTTTCGTTTTCTCCTGCCTTCGTATACTTCGTCGATACCGCGTTTGCGCCTTTTTAATTTTTCGTGAAGCTCTGGGAGATCCTCTTCAAAAATGAAATCAAAAATAGGCCTTCCCAGCATTTCCTCGGGAGTGTAGCCCATCATCTCAGCCATTGCTCTGTTCACATATGTGGTGATGTGGTTTTCAATTTTCCAGATGCCTTCTTTCGCTGTCTCCACAAGCAGGCGATATTGTTCTTCGCTTTTGCGCAGCGCCTCCTCGATAGATTTTCTCGCCGTGATGTCGCGTATTATGCTTATGAATAAATTTGGCTTTCCTTTAGTAACTGGAAGAACTGCTGAGTGTATTTCCATGAATATTTTTTCACCCTTTTTGTTTCGCGCACAATATTCATTTCCCTTTGAAAAACCTGTTTTGATTGTATTGGACATGTTCATAAGGGCCTTTCGTTTATCGTCATCATCGAGGAGATTGAGCACATTGCCGACATCAGCTATTAACTCTTCAACGTTTGCAACTCCATATAATTCGCATGTCCTCTTATTTGCATCGACGATATTGCCTGTAAAATCGTACACAACGATTGGGTCTGGTGATGTTTCAAACAACGTGCGATACCATTCCTCGCTTGTTGAAAGTTTCCCTTCAATTTCTTTTCGATGCGAAATGTCGCGGGAAATAACCAGAATTGCTATCGGATCATTTCTCTCATTTCGGATAAACGATGCGTGGCTTTCAAGCCAAACAGTTGAACCATCTTTTTTGTAGTGTTCTAATTCGAAAATTCTGCTCCGCTGGTAATCGACATTTTTCGTTTTTTCTTTTTCAAGTTCTTCGTGAAGAATCGAAAGTGCGCGCAGGTATGAAGGTGGGGTGAGGATTTCGCGTAGCATGTGCTTTTTTGCCTCTTCAACCGAAAAGCCAGTTATTTTCGTTACGGCAGGGCTTATGTAAAGAATATTGAATTCCAAATCGAAAATGGTAATAATGTCGAGGTTTTGTTCTGCAATAAATGAGAATAATGAGGCAAAATCGTTGATGGATTTAAGATTTGTTTCCCTGAAAATTTTTTTATGCGACGATACAGATGTCTTCCTTTTCTTCCCTCCCATGAGATTATTTCCCATATATTTGTAATATAATAATTTTCCCTTTTTGATGTTATAATTATACTAATAGACGAGAAAAATTTCAATAAATAATTATTGGGTGTTATTTTCTTTTCGCATATCGAAAAATGTTAAAGTCCTTCTGGGAGGCATAATATTGTGACGTCGCATTGTTGTTATTGTGTGAGGTGGGAACGCGCGTGATACAAAAAAGAAGGTTTGTTTTGCGACAAACCTTCTTTACAAATAATTTGATTACAATATTGGTAATTAGTTTTATAAGTCAGTTATCGGAATGAATCCAGCTGACTTTACGAGTTCCTGCCCTTCGCGGCCTAAGATGCAATCGATGTAATTTTTTGCAGCTTCTTTAAGCTTTTTCTCATTTACGTACATGTACAATTTTCGGGAAATTGGAAATGCGCCGGATTTCCCATTTGCGATAGTTGGTTCCACATTGTTTACAAATAACGCTTTTACGCTTGGGTTAAGATATCCAAATCCGACGTATCCGATAGCTTTGGGATTCTGTGATAC
>JAOAAF010000066.1 GCA_026419015.1 Spirochaetota bacterium | reverse complement strand
AAATCCCACAATACCGTTAAGCCACAAATCGATCGTTTTATCTGTTTTAAGATCCTCCATATCATAACTGATTAAATATTTCCCAGCTAATCCCGCACCGATATAAAAACCACCTGGCACAAAAAACTTTGCAGCAATTTGAGGAACTAAAAAACCTGCCGTCACATCAATATCATCGTTATTGTCTTTTTCATGAACTACTCTCTGATACTCAATGCCAAAAGCTAGCAATATTGGACTTATATTCAAATTGTATTCACCCATCACCGCAAAACCAGAAAATTCCCAATCAGTATCCTCTTTAAAATCCACGCTATACGACGGAATCCACCCGCCTCGCAAAATTGCCACATCGTTCGTAAGCTCCTGTGAGATTGCGGGAACAACCACAACGCATGAAAACAAAATAGCAAAAAAAGTTACGCTTAGCTTTTTATTCATCAAACTCCTCCTTTTTTAAGTAAATGTTTTTTTGTTTGCGGCAACATACTCACCGCAATTCATTTATTAAATATAGTTAAACCATTTAAATTTGGCAAGCAATTTTAAATATTTTTTTGTATTATGTCACATATTGGGCAGCCACGACACACTCTATTTTATTCGCCAGCGAGGCTCACATAACGGCGCATCAAAAAACCACTCGAAAAATTGACACAAAAAAATGGCGCTATAGACTCATAGGATGACTAAAGCAATTAATGAAACGCTATCTTTAAAATATTAAAATTATTAAAATAAATAATGGGAAAGAGTTTATCACTTCCTTGTTGAGCGATGATAATGAAATGTGTATTTTTGCAAATCCCTACGCATCACATAGACGAAGAAAAAATAATAAAAATCGCACTATCTAATTAATATTTTTGCTCACTTAATAAATAATATTTTACTTGTAAAGTTGAAATAAATGAGAAGTTAAGAATATCACCGAACAGAAACTCTGTATGAACAATTACTCCATTGTCTCAATATCGCACCTCAAACGTGAGGTTGCACCTTTTATACCGCGCTTATTTTATGATTGACACTAATGTTAATAAATCAGTTTTTTCCTTCATTGGCAAAAGGATTCGGAGCATAATCATGAAAGGAACGGTATTTTATAAAATCTTGCGCGAACATTTAGTTGAAGGTGACCTTAAACCAGGCGACGAAATAGGTATTCGAATCGATCAAACGCTCACACAGGATGCAACGGGTACAATGGCCTATTTGCAATTCGAAGCGCTTGGCATTTCGCGCGTGCGCACCCAACTTTCCGTTTCATACGTCGATCACAATACTCTCCAAATGGGGTTTGAAAATGCTGACGACCACATCTATTTGCAAACAGTGAGCAGTCGGTATGGAATATATTTTTCCCGCCCCGGCAACGGAATTTGTCATCAAGTCCATCTTGAGCGGTTTGCGCGTCCTGGCGCAACACTCCTCGGTTCAGATAGCCACACGCCTACCGCTGGCGGCATTGGAATGGTCGCCATCGGAGCGGGTGGTTTGGATGTAGCCGTTGCAATGGGCGGGGGACCATTTTACTTCCAGTGCCCACAGGTGATACGCATAATCCTTCATGGAAATCTTCGCCCCGGCGTTTCATCGAAAGACGTGATTCTCACCATTCTCTCACTTCTCACTACAAAAGGGAATGTCGGAACAGCAATAGAATATGCGGGTGATGGGATTAAAACGCTTTCGGTCCCAGAGCGCGCCACTATCACAAACATGGGCGCAGAACTCGGCGTGACAACATCCATTTTTCCAAGCGACGAGGTAACCCGTAAATTTTTAAAGGCACAAAATCGCGAACACGTATGGAAAGAAATTTTGCCCGACGATGATGCCGAGTATGCTCGCACCATTGAAATTGATCTTTCTTCAATTGTCCCCATGGTGGCACTTCCCCATTCTCCCGATAATGTAAAAAAAGTATCTGACGTTAAGGGAATTCCCGTAGACCAAGTTGCAATCGGAAGTTGCACTAATTCTTCATATCGCGATCTGATGGCAGCAGCACAAATTCTCAAAGGGAAAAAAATTCATCCGTCGGTAAGCCTTGGCATCGCTCCAGGTTCTCGTCAGGTGCTCGCGATGATTGCCCAAAATGGGGCACTTGCTGACTTCATCAATGCGGGAGCACGAATACTTGAAACAACCTGCGGGTTTTGTATAGGAGCGGGTTTTGCGCCAAAAAGCAAGGGGGTTTCCCTGCGAACCAACAACAGAAACTTTGAGGGACGTAGCGGCACGCTTGATGCTGGGGTATACTTAGTGAGCCCGGAAACTGCCGCGTTATCCGCAATCGAGGGGAAGCTTGTTGATCCGCTCGATTTTCCAACAAGCACATTTCCCACTATCGAAATGCCAGAGCAATTTCTCATAGACGATTCCATGATAATACCCCCGCAGTTTGAGAAAACTGAAATAGTCCGTGGTCCAAACATCGGCGAACCACCGTATACCAGCGAATTGCCGGATTCTTTGCAAGGCATTATCGGTCTTAAAGTTGGCGATAAAATCACGACCGACCACATCATGCCCGCAGGTTCACGGTTGAAATACCGTTCAAATATTCCTGCATATGCAAAATATGTCTTTGAAAGCATTGATGAAACATTCTCCCGACGCACCCTTGAAAACAAAAAAAGTGGGATTTTTACTGCCATTGTCGGTGGCGAAAGCTATGGTCAAGGATCAAGTCGAGAACATGCCGCCATTTGTCCAATGTATTTGGGAGTTCGCGTGGTTATCGCGAAATCATTTGAACGCATCCATTCAACTAATTTAATAAATTTCGGGATTTTGCCACTCGTATTCGTTAATCCCGAAGACTACGATCGAATAAACCAAGGCGAGAAATTTACAATAATAAATGTGCGAAATCAAATCTGTCAATACCGGGAATACATTGAATTGCTCATCAACGAAAAAAAATTTTTATTTTACCTTTTTGCCACTAAACGCCAGAGAGAAATCTTGCTTGAAGGGGGTCTCTTGAATTATACGAAAAAAAAGTTTAGCTCATCAACTGCTAAGTGAGCTTCCCTCTTTGCTTCTAGAATTGATTGGTGCTTTATTTAAAAAGCTTTCGGTGCTCTCAAAAATTTCGGCATATTCAATCACAATGGCATTTCCTTCATACCTTCAACGTATCGACCATTTCATAAAAAAGATTTTTCAATTTATGGATTATAAATTATTATCCCATGTTTTATCGATTCAAATCACTCTCTTGCCCTTTCCATAATCACGCATAGCACTAAGCACCAGACAACCGGATGAATTACAAACTCCCTGCATATCTCGCTTACAAATTTCTCTTTATTTTTTCTTTAGCTTTAATTACTTAATTTACAATCGCGCTAGGTTTCATATACCTGAAGAGAAATGCTATCCAATCCAAGGAAATGCTATTATGCAACGCTTTCCTTAGTAAAGCAAGATTGCTTTTTATTAAATTTTAATATGAAAATCTTCTTCAATATAAAAAAAGATCACAAAAGTTATTGTATTCTTCTTCGCCTTTACATTGCCATCTGCATGTGCGATGATTTTAGATTTATAGCTAACACTCTGAATTTAAAAGGTAATTTGCTTGCGGTTATCTCTAAGATGAAGTCCGACGAAATGCTTTCGTTGTTTGTCAGCCTTATTTGCGCTCTCAGTGCATTGTGAAAAACTTACTTAAAACTAAATTACATCTTTGCGATTACCGCCTTATCGTTTTTTATTGAAACGATTTCGAGGCGAACGTCCGCTTCAAGTTGTAACTTTCTCCAGTTTTTAATTTTAAAAATCTCTGTATTTTTCTACGAATTTGGCGCGTTTTAATTAAAAAATTCTTCCCAAAAATTGGGTGGTACCCCATACCACACTGTCATCGCGATTGCAGTTTCTGTACATTTTTCTTTATACATCCAGTTTCCACTGGGATAACTATCCTCCCTTTCCTCATAAAATTCAGCTAAATAATACGCAACTACTCGATCTAAATACCTTCTTACCGCAATCGCAATCAAAAGCGAAATCGACATGAAATAAAACCGACGCATATCCTGAAACAACATATTCTCGCGCCTATCCATCTTCACCTTGACGCGGCGCTTGACTATTTTCTCACCTGTTTGGTCATCCAAGCGTTTTTGATATTCCACTGGCCCCAATTGATGGCGAAGATTTCTGCAGTCGTTTACCAGCAAACGCATCGCATGGAGAATTAACTCCATCGCATCCCTGCCAGTTTTCTTTGCCGCATCGTTAACCCTGCATAACACCTCTTCTGTCATCATGTACGTCGTTTTAAAGTCCATTGATATCCTCCAAATATATTTCTTCAATTTATATCAATTAATACGTTTAAAAATCCATAAATCGAAAAAATTTTTTAAAAATTTCGAAGTTAAATTTTAATCTCTCATAATCTTCAAAGATTTTAACTATAAAAAGTTCTTGCACTATTAAATTCATTTGTAATAAAAGTTAAAAAACCCAATCTGTCGCATACATTTGAAATGTAAAAAAGGACAAAAAATGAAATATCTCATCATTGGAAATGGAGTTGCTGGAGTTGAAGCAGCATTAGCAATTAGAAAGAACGATCCCACTGCCAATATAACAATTGTGACCTCATCTGCATATCATTTCTACTATCGTCCCAAATTAATAGAATATCTTGCAGGCGAAACAACAATCGAGAAATTTACCCTATACAAAGAAGAATTTTATTTTAAACATCGGATTGAAGTGATCCGTAATATCACAATTACTAGTCTCGATCCTATCAACCATAGAATAAGTGCTTCAGATGGGCAAATTTTTTCATATGATAAACTTCTACTTGCAACTGGCGCTACTCCATTTATTCCTCCAATTCAAGGTGTTACACTTCCAGGTATCTTCACATTGCGTGGAATTTCTGATGCAAATAACCTTATGCAATATTGCGACAAAATCAAACACCTAATAATAATTGGAGGTGGACTTTTAGGACTCGAAACAGCAATAGCAATGAAGCGATTTGCAAAAAATATCATCGTGATAGAAAATTTGGAATGGCTTTTACCTCGACAACTCGATAAAAAAGGGAGCACCATTCTGCAAGCGATGCTTGAAAAAAAAGGAATTCAATTTGAAATCAGCGAACAAGTGGAAGAAATTTATGGGAATAGAAAAGTCGAAAAAATTATTCTGAAATCAGGGAAAATTTTACCAGCTGATGCAGTAATAATATCAGCAGGGATTCGCCCACGTATCGAACTTGCCAAATCAGCTGGAATTGTTACTGCAAAAGGGATCATCGTTGACGATTTTATGAAAACATCAAATGAAGATATATTTGCAGCTGGTGATTCAGCAGAACATAATGGCATTGTATATGGTATTTACCCTGCTGCGAGAGAACAAGGTCGCATTGCCGGGCTTAATATGTCAGGCGAAAAGACTGCGTACAAAAAAACTATTATCTCGAATATATTAAAAATAACCGGTATCGACCTATATTCTGCTGGTGAATGGAATACTGACAATGCGACCATCTATTCCTGCTGCGATAGCAACATGTATATAAAATATCTTGAAAAGGAAAATCCAATCGGAGCAATTGTGGTGGGCGATTCTCATGCAATAAAAGTAGCTCAAAAAGTAATGGAAGGAAAAAGTTCTTCACATGAGCTATTGCAATTGATAAAAGAAAATCAAAGAATAAATCAATCAATTTAAAATGTGGGGTCGGCTGGTATGAAAAACCGGAAAATAATTGCATTGGTAATATCAGCTTTGCTTATAGCTCTTATTTATTTCACCTATCGACGAGAAAAAAATGATCACTTTGGACCTTCAATTATTAGCAATAATGTAAGCATTTCAGCACAAGATATCTACTTAAACCTTAAAGGAATTAAGTTTGATGATGCAAATATAACAAAGCATTTTTCACACAGCGTAGTAACTCCTTTTACTGTGAAATTTTTTAAATTTTTGCAACGCCGATTTCGCGATTTAGATTACGAATCCCATCTGAAAGCAGTAGAAGAATATCTCTATCGAATTATGGATGCAAATCGCGCAGCACAAATGTTTGAACTCTATAAACGATTCTTAGAATATGAAAAAAAACTTATAGAAGCAGCGCGCAAATGGCCAACGCCAACCAATACTCACGATGCAATCAACTACCTTCGCAATGTACAGAAGTTTCGGCGCGATTTTTTTGGCAACGAAATTGCTGACATACTATTCGGCGCACAAGTTAAACACCAAGAATACACCCTTCGAAAGCAGAATATCATTAACGATAAAAAGCTTTATGCGAAAGAGAAAGAAAAGTTAATCAAGAAACTTCAAGAGGACATGTGGGGTGAGGACGCAGCCACAATTGATAACGCAATGCGCCCATATGATCAATATCGGGAAAAACTTGCAATCTATGAGAAAGATTTGTCCGAACTCGACGAAACTTCACGAAAAGAAAAAATAAAGGAATTCCGACAACAATATTTTTCACCCGAAGTCGTAGAACGACTTGAAAAGGTAGATCAAGAAATAGAAAGGGAAAAGAAAATTGAAGAGGACTATCGCACAAAAGAACAAAGAATTCTTTTAGATCAAAATCTCACTGCACAACAAAAAGAGGAAAAAATTCGCGAACTTCAAAATGAAATATTTGGTGACGAAGCTGATGCTTTTCGGCGAAGAGAAGCAATCCGCAAAGCAGAAGAAGCATTCAAAAAGTAAGATTTGCCAATCCGCAAAGTTTTTTGCACAAAATTTTAAAAAAACATTATAAAAGAATGTTCAAAATTTATATTTTACGTAATTGTGCAAATTTTCTTTTTTACACGATTAACAATCGCAAACATCTTTTGAATTAAATCTTCTTAATATAATAAAAGAAATCGTATCAATTCCGGATATAATTATCCATAAACCATGGCTTTATAACATGAAAAATCCTTTCAATTTTTTTCATAAAATTCTGAGATTATATTGCAACCCAAATATGCCGATATTGAATTTATAAAAATCATCCATGTGTGAACAAATCATGGAGCATTCGCATATCCTACCAAAGGGGTAACGGATTGAACTTTTATCTTTTCCATCAACTCTATATTCTAAAGTATAATTAACGGGAAAAACCATTCGTGCCTTGTGGATTGAAAATAATAAAAAATATTATATAAATTACCAAAATCGCTACCGCAGCACATAAAACCAAATTCCCATATTTCGTATACAGCGAAATGTAATTTTCAAGCCATGCCTCTGTTTCGATTACTTCTTCGGTGAAAAGGCCGCTTTTTACCGCACACGTCCCTGTTGGGGTTATTACTGCTGAGATTCCGCTATTTGACGCAACTGCCATGTATCGTCTATTTTCAACAGCCCTCATAATTGCGACATCCAGGTTCTGATAGGGATTCGTACTTCTCCCAAACCATGAATCGTTTGAAATATTTACTAGTAATGTGGCACCTCGAAGCACAGATGTTCTCATAAACCACGAAAAAATTTTTTCGAAACAAATAGAAAATCCAACAGATATCCCATTCAAAGACGCGACTGATGGCAGTCTCCCTTTATGGAAGCGAGTTGGTGCCTCGTAAAAATTTCCAAAAATATTCAAACTCCATGGAGTGGTTTCTGCAAATGGCAAAAGTATTATTTTATCATATACCTTGACACTGCCTCTTCCAGAAACAAAATAGGCAGAATTGTACATCTCAGCATTTTCTCCCTGGCGAGTCCCTCCAAATATCAATAAATTATTTTCACCAATCGCATTGATAATCCTCGCAACGATGGCATCGCGCAACGAACCACATGCATTGATAACCGTCTCAGGCCAAACTGCTAAAAACCTTTTATTTGCATCCAATTCTCCAGTCAGCTTTAACAATGATTCCGCAATTACCATCGCATTGCTCGAATCCCAGCGATCGCGATGAGCGAAGCTTCCCTGCACTACCCGAATCGTAATCGCATCTGTATGTGGAGCCTTCGAAAATCGAATATCCCAGCGATGTTTTTGAATTGCGCCATATATTATCATCGCACTCAGAATAATTCCAATAACGACGATGTTTTTCTTTCCATATTCGGCTATCCCTTGCAATCGCTTCCAGATACGCCCATGCTTACCTATTTCACTTCGAAGCCATGCATGCGCACAAAGCGAATTTACTGCAATAATGCAAAAGGAAATTCCATATACACCGACAACATCTGCAATCTGGATGAGTGGCGTAAATGCGCTCAGCGAATATCCTGCAAAACCCCATGGGAGATAAAATGGCAAAATATCGCGAAGAAACTCGCACACTACCCACAACGATGGAATTACACAAGCGAAGAAATACACTGAGTCGCGATACAGAAATCGAAATGCGCAGGCAAAAATTACATAAATCAATGCCATCGGGAGTATCACGATCAAACCAAGAAACAGAAGCGAGCTTACTACACTTAAGCGATAATGAAAATAAAGAGCATTAAATATCCAGTATGCAATAATAAGGCTTGAGAAGGCACCAAACGTTGCAGCGCCAGCGCATGTTTTTTTTAACGACATTGTTTTCGACAAAAAAACAAAAAATGGAACGAGCGCAATAAAAACAATGAGCGAAACTGGAGTACTTGGGAAACATGCAGCATAAAGCGCTGAAGACAACAGGGGGGCAAGATTCATTCGCATTTGCCACGATTTTTCAAATAGTATTCGATCCTTTCAAGACCACGAGCGATGTTTTCAATTGAATTCGCATACGAGAATCGCAAAAAACCTTCCCCTGCCGAACCAAAATCGATCCCTGGAGTAACTCCTACTTTAACTTTTTCGATAATGTGAAAAGCTTCTTTAAATGAATCTGAACAAAATTCGCGCGCATCTGCGAATACATAAAATGCACCAGTTGGTTCATGGTGAATGCGAAACCCAATCTCTTCCAATCGCCGTATCATAAACATGCGGCGCTTGTTATATATCGCTCTCATTTTTGCTACCTCATCCCATGCGTGCCTCAACGCGGCAACTCCCGCCCATTGCACAAAGCTATTAGCTGAAATTGCAAAATTTTGATGAATATTTTTGAGTACTTCTGAAAATTCTTTTGGAAAGATAAGATATCCGAGCCGCCATCCCGTCATTGCGAAAAGCTTCGAAAAACCATTGATGACAAACGCACGATTTGTAAACTCCAAAATTGAACGCGCGCGATCTTTATAAACAAGTCCATGATAAATTTCATCGGATATAATCCAACATTCTTCGAATTCTGCAACATCGCGAAGATTTTGCTCAGTCATCACAATTCCTGTAGGGTTCGATGGTGAATTGATGATAATCGCTCGAGTCCTCTTTGAAATCACCTTGCGAATTTCTTCGCTACGATATTGAAAACCATCTTCTGGAAACGTGCGCACTTCTATTGGTACACCACCGCAGGCGCGAATGAAATTCGGATAGCACGCATAGTGTGGATTTGAAATGATGACTTCATCTCCTGGTTCTAATATTGCCATCATCAAGAGAAGCAAGGCAGGAGACGTACCATTTGTTACCATCACGCAATCGGGAGTAATTTCAACGCCATATTCCTTGTAATAATGATTGCATATTTCTTCTCGAAGTTCAAGCAACCCCAAGGCATGGGTGTAATGCGTTTTGCCCGATTGCATAGCTTCAATTGCTGCTTCTCTAATAACCGCTGGGGTTTCAAAATCGGGCTCTCCCACTTCCAAATGAATAACTTCTTCACCACACCGCTCCAACTCTTCTGCCCGTGCCATTACATCCATCACAATAAATGGCTTAATCGATTTCGCTTTTTGTGAGATCATCGCCGAATACCTATTCTGGACTCCCAATCCATTTGACTGATGTTCAAAAGACTCTTCAAGCGAATTTTCAAATCAGTGAAAAAAAAGAAAAATTTTAAAAAAAATTAACCACATATAGCTATTCCGCACTCGGTGGTGTGTTAAAAGATTCATTATTTAATTATAAAATCTTCAATGATGGTGAATTAAAGCAAAGTTCGCAATCTCCCTTCGGAAAGAATTGCCCAATTTGTTTGTTACGATTCTATGAGTTATTATAAATTTAATGACAAAATTCTGTTTTACGCGAAATATTCACCGCAAGACCCCTATTTGTTACAAACATGTAAAATTAATCATTTTTACCTTACCTCAAACTCTTTCGGTATTGACGTGTAAAATACATGCCAATTTTATTCCTAAAATTTACAAAAATGTAAATTTTTATAGAATATTTGTTAAATTCTCTTAAAATTATACGAAACACTAATAATCTTAATCCAAAAATTTAAGGAGGTAATAGATGTTTGAATGGCCAAAGAACAACGACGCATTGGGAACAGTAAACCGCGGTAATCCTTGTGAATCGGGTCTTTGCACTCTGTGCCGAGCTGACTGCAAGGGAAAATGCGAAACCTGGGTTTCGTGCATGAAAGGACGAAAACTTCTCTATCCTCGAGATTTCGGAACCATCACGTCAGGGAGCAATAATACTATTCATGTCGGGGTTTCATACAACTCTTTACGGATAAACGGGTTTGTCTATGGGGCAAAAGGAATACCGCGCGGGCTTTCGAGCGATCCCGATGACTGCATCTTCCCGAATGTGAGCATTGAAGGTGAATTTGGACAGGACGTGAAAACAAAATTTCGTATACCAATCATGACAGGTGCGCTCGGTTCCACTTTTATTGCAGCGAAATATTGGGAATCTTTTGCGATTGGTGCTGCACTTGTTGGGTATCCGATTGTAGTGGGAGAAAATGTTGCTGGTGTCGATAAACAATCAGTCATCGAAAATGGGAAATTAAAATCATCTCCAGAACTTGACAGGCGCGTCGATACCTACCTGCGGTATTTTGACGGATATGGCGCAATCATGGTACAATTAAATGTGGAAGATACTCGCAATGGCGTTGCCGAATATATTGCGAAAAAATACGGCAATAAAGTGATTATGGAACTCAAATGGGGGCAAGGTGCGAAAGATATTGGTGGTGAAATACAGGTAACCGATATCGAATATGCAAAATTCCTTAAAAAACGCGGTTACGTCGTCGATCCTGATCCAACCAAACCCGAAGTAGAAGCTGCTTACAAAAGCGGTGCGATTAAGTCTTTTGCACGCCATAGCCGCCTCGGTTACACAGATCTTCGAAGTCCCGATGCGGTGATTGAAAATTTCATGAAGGCGGTTTCGTATTTAAGAAATCTGGGATTTAACCGCATCACCCTTAAAACAGGTTCATATGGAATGGAAGCATTGGCGCTTGCAATCAAAGTCGCAACCGATGCAAAGCTTGATCTTCTCACAATTGATGGTTCTGGCGGTGGCACGGGAATGAGCCCATGGAACATGATGCAAACGTGGGGTATTCCTTCCATTCATCTCCACGCAAAAGCATACGAATACGCATCAATTCTCGCCGCAAAGGGCAAACGAGTAGTTGATCTATCGTTCGCAGGTGGCTTTGCTCGAGAAGACCATATTTTTAAAGCGCTTGCGCTCGGTGCACCATACGCCAAACTAGTATGTATGGGTCGCGCGTTGATGATTCCAGGTTTTCTCGGTGCCAATATTGAAGGAGTACTTCATCCCGAACGGAAAGAAAAACTCAACGGTAACTGGGATACTCTCCCAAATACTGTAACAGAAAATGGCACAAAAGCAGAAGAAATTTTTGCGGGATATTTCGAAGTAGAGAAGAAAGTTGGAAAAGACGAAATGAAAAACATCCCTTATGGTGCGATCGCTGCGTGGACAGCTGCCGATAAACTTGCCGCTGGGTTACAGCAACTCATGGCAGGAGCTCGCAAATTCTCACTTAAAGAAATTACTCGAAATGATATCTTCTCTGCAAATCGCGAAACCGAACGCGAAACGGGAATCCCATTCATGACAGATTATGAAGATGAAAGCGCAAAGAGGATTTTAAATCTTTAAAAAAAGCATTAAAAATGGGAGCTTATTGGCTCCCATTTTTTTCTTGCAAATTTAGCAACTTTTTTATTCCCTGTTGATAAACACTCTTTTTTAATAGTACTGCAATATGTTTTCAACTAATCTTGCTGCAATAGAACCATACGAAATTTGCTCTATTCGACCACCAACGGAAAACACAAGCATTACTTTCCGCCTTACTCGTAATTGCCCATGGAACAAATGCGCCTTTTGTCCAGTGTACAAGTTAGGTGCCAAATTTTCACGGCGTTCAATAGAAGAAATAAAACGCGATGTTGATCGTGCAAAGGCAATCGACGATGCTCTTTATGCTTACGGCATTGGCGATGGAATCTCGTTGGGCGCAGAATATCGAAAAGCTCACGAACTAATTAATAGAATACGCGCAATGAAAGGAATTTCTTCCGAGAGTAATACCAATCAAACTTGTTATGAGGATTTAGATGACCGTGTGAAGTGGTTTCTTCAATGGTTTAAAGAGACTCCAACCATTGAAGACTGCGTATATCACATCCTCCAATGGAGATTAAGTGGCGCCAAAACGTGTTTTTTAGGCGATGCCGATTCGATGATCCTTAAACCAGACTTTCTTAAGGAAATCATAGAATACATTAAAATTAATTTCCCATCTATTGTTCGCTTTACTGTGTACGGTCGCACAAAAACTGTTGCGCAATTGCGCTCTCATAAGGAACTTGTCGAATATCAAAAAGCGGGAATCAACCGAATCCATTTTGGTCTTGAGAGCGGCTCAAATGAAGTGCTTTCTCTCATGAATAAAGGTGTCACCGCAGAAGAACACATCGATGCGTGCAAAAAAATACGCGATGCTGGGATGTCGCCATCTGTCTATGTGATGCCAGGACTTGGCGGGATGGTATTATCTCATATCCATGCACATGAAACTGCCCGCGTGATAACAAAATGCCAACCCGACTTCGTTCGATTGCGCACTCTCGAAATTTTTCCACATACTCCCCTCGCAGCAATGGCTGACGGCAAAACATTTATCGAAGCAGAAGAAGAGCAAATTGCAAAAGAAATCCGCATCCTTATTGAAGAAATAAATTGCGAAACTGAAATTTTAAGCGACAGCGCTTCGAACCTGCTCGATGTATATGGAACTCTTCCGTACGATCGTCAGGCGATGCTTCACACAATCGATACTTACCTCAATCTCAGCGCACGAGAAAAGCTCGAATACAGTTTGGAAATGCGCCTCGGTCATTTCTTAGGACAATATGGAAGTCCTACGCCGGACATCATGGATGCAATTCGTCCAATGTTAAATGGCGACACGTTGGTATTTTCGAAAGCTTCTGACGAAATGCTTGTCCATGCAATTCGCCTCATCCGCTCAAAGCTTATGCCATAAACTTATCGAAATTTCACATATTCAAGTTCCAGCGAAGAGTTTGTGCCAGATATTCCAACCAAGCAATACAATCCGACATGAGGAAAGGCTTTACCTCTTTGCAGGGGAATTTTATTGAGCACTAATTCGCCATCGATTGATAGTTGAGCGAATCTTCCATCTTCGGTTTCTATGATATACTCATGCCACAGATTTGTAGTAATGGGTATTTTTCTTCCAAGTACATCTATCCCCTCATGTGTGAGTACTACGCGAATATACTCTCCCGATGCAATGGCACATGCGATGAGAGTTGCTTCACCTCCCGCAACATGCCTGCCACGCGCAGCAATCGTAAATGCTCTTCCAATGTGCGTTCGGCGGTAAAGGCCGCAGGAATTCCCCTTTGAAGAAAGCTTTGCAATTTTCTTTGCGCCAACTTCATAAAAACTGATTGCAGCAACATCCGCACCTTCGACATGTTTCCAATTTTTTGGAGTATGGGAATCAATCCATTCTTGAAAATGATCCTCAAAATTCCATACCATGTTTTTATCAGTCGTTGAAATTTTTGACACATCAAGTGGAGATAAAAATTTTCCAAATATCCATCCTTGTTGCCCTGAAGTATTCGATACGCGATACCACCAATCGCGAGTTTCCCCAATTTGCGCAACATCAGTTGACTTTTCAATTTGTATGAGCATTTCGTCTTTTGAAAGTTTCGCCACAATTTTCCCTTCAACCCCTGGGCTATTTCGCAAATTGACATTTTCTCCTGCACAAACAAAAACTTTGTGCCCATGGATGCTTGTAGGATATCGCTGCAAATAACTTATGAGCATTCTTTTGAGCACCTCGCGCTTCGATGAAATCGATGGACTAACTTTGTCAATGTTCGAAAAAAATATCCCTACGATATGGGAAAGATAATTCGTTTGTGGGTATTTTTCATAAAAAGCAAAAACTGCATCCAACAAGCGAAATGGATCTTTTTTTTGAATGTTTTCAAGTTCTTCGTAATCCAAATCTTCGACGTATTTACTTCCCTTATAAAGGGAAATAAATTCATCGTAAAATCTCCCTCCCGAAACAATCCGTCCTACATTATTTATTACCAGGATTCTAAGATCACTTCCAAGTTCATCATTTATCTTTTCCAACCGCGCTTCTACATATTTATATTCGCGATCCTTTTTTTCTTTGCGTTCCGTTGGTGATGCGATTGCTGCAAGCTCATCATCAAATTTTCGCTCAAGCCTTTCTGCTAACTTATTAATTGCTTTACAGCGATAATAATATACAATTTCGGCCTGATCGAAATCAAGTTTATTTTTTAAAGAATTTAATATTTTCAACGAATCGACAAAATCGCCATCTTCATATTCAGCAAGAGCCTTCTCTAATTCTGTCCTTGAAGTGAACGAACGCAACAGGATACCTATCGTCGCAATCATTCCCATCGCAGCGATGACCAATAAAATTTTTTTCCATTTATTTTGCCTTTTAGAGCGATAAATATCCATATACCACCTTCTCGAATTTTTTGAGAGTTTCCAGTTATTTTGCGTTTCCAAAAATTTTCAAGAAAATGTTATCGAAGCAACCATTCAATGAGTTCGCTCCCCTGTTCAATAAAAATCCCCGTTTGTGATGCGTGTTTTTCGCTAAATTTATCAACGCATATTTGATTGTTTTGAACAAATTTGCCATCGCGTTTTTTTAAAATTGCAAACGGTACTGGATCCGCGGTATGCGTTCGCAATGTAATTGGCGTTGGATGATCGGGAAGTACAAGAAGCGACCAATCATGAAAAAGCTCTAACCCCCTAAGTACCCTTCCGACAAGGCGCGCATCAAAGTCTTCAATTGCCTTTATTTTATGTCCCACATTCCCCTCATGTCCCGATTCGTCAGGCGACTCAACGTGGCACAATACGAAGTTTGAATTTGCAACAGCTTCCAACACGGCATCCGCTTTCCCTTCATAATTGGTGTCAAGATATCCCGTTGCGCCTTCAACTTTCATCGGTGAAAGGCCAACCGCACGCCCAATTCCATGAATAAGATCAACTGCGGCAACAGTATATCCAAAAAGGCCAAAACGCTCGGCTAATGTGTGAATTCGAGGTTTTCTCCCTCCTCCCCATAACCAAATCCCTGTAGGATTTCCTTTATGTTTCTTCTTTAACTCTTTAAGACGTTTCGATTCAACAATAATCTTCTGGGCGCGATTCATTAATGCGATGAGCTCTTGCGAACCGTCGCCTGTTGGGAGATAACGTGCAATCTCCTTTCCCTGTATGTCGTGTGGTGGCGTGGTATGCGGAATATTTTCGTAAGGGTAGTTTCTCCATACCAAAATATTTCGATACGAAACCCCAGGATAAAATTCAAACGAATCGCTACAAAGCACTGAAATTTCGTCAATTAATGCTTTCGCAAATTCTGAATCTATATGATGAGCACTAAAATCTTGCATAACCTGATTTTCAATTGTGACAACATTTGTTCGGAAGGCAACATCCTGTGGTGCAAGATTAATTCCTAAATTAAGCGCTTCAAGAGGAGCACGACCTGTATAATATTTTTTTGGATTGTAGCCAAAAATCGAAAGGTTCGCAGTATCGCTCCCTGGCGACATTCCTTCAGGAACGGTGCGGACAAGGCCTACTGTTCCATTTCGCGCAATAAAGTCCATGTTAGGGGTTTGGGCTACTTCTAAAACAGTCCTTCCCCCCAACGATTCCATAGGATAGTCAGCCATACCATCGCCAACGAGAATGATAATTTTTTTCTCACTCATATCTCATCCGTATTGGTACTTCTATCTCAATTCCATGCGCAGATGCAAGCGATGCGCGATTTTTTGCTAATTCGATGAGCCCTGCGCTTCCAGCTAAAATTCCTACTTCTTCGCTTCTCAGTTCAGCAAAAGTGGTACAGCGAATTACAGGAATTATTTGCGAATCAATCTCGATACTTCGTATATTCTCTTGTAACATCGAATTTGGGACTGAGGTAACCACGTTTCCAAATTTATCTACGTGCACAATAAATCCTTCAATAACTTTGTCAAAAACCTTATATGGTGGAAATGGCTTTCGCACGCGCTCTTTTGCAGGAAAAGCAAAACTTTCTGGAGAATTTCCACCTGCCAACATAGCAACAACAGGTGCAAATATATCTCTCCCATGAAACGTTGCAGATACGTCTTTGAACCGTTCGCAATTAATGATAAATATTTCAGCGCCATCTCCAATTGCCCCATCGAGCACTCCATTATCAGGGCCAATGAAATAACATCCATTATCCCGAACAATCAACGCATTTCGCTTCGTCCCAACCCCAGGATCAACAACAACATAAAAGATCGTTCCTTGCGGGAAATATCGAACGCTGGAATATAAAAAAAATTGACCATTCAATACCGAATATGATTTTACCCCATGGCTTATATCGATAATTTCAACATTGCGATTATACGACAATATGGTCCCTTTTACAACGCCAACATATGGGTCCGCAATTCCAAAATCCGTGATCAAAGCAATGATTGGTTTCGAATTCATACAACACGCTCAACATTGAATAAATTTTCGCTTTCGTCATTTTTTAACGATTGCGCATATAATGCAATTCGAAAATAAAAACAAAATAATATATTTGCACGAAATTAGTAAATCGAAATCTACATTCTCTTGCAAACTTACCAAAAAACGCTTGAATTTTATAATTGATCGATAACATTAACAACTTATATTCATCGTTATTCTATTAACAATCCAAAAACCATGGATGCGGTGCAAAAAAAGAAAATTTTGTTTCGATTACATCAAAGCGAAGAGAAACTTCGACTCTCAACGCTGATGCTTCAAAAATCTGCGTTCAACGATTCAGTCATCTATTCTTATCTATCGATATTTTACTCAGTACGAATTCTTCTCATTGAAAAAGATGAGGATTCCGATGATTACAATAAAATTTACGAACTCATCGAAAATTATTTTAATCCAACAGGATGGACTGGATTGCCGATATCCGAAATCATAAAAGAAGCAAAACAATTTAAAGAAAAAATTGACGCGAATCCTGGCATTCGTATTACAAAAAAAGAAGCAGAAAAATTAAATAAAAATGCTTCCTTGATATTAGAAGAAATAAAATCAAAATTGCAAATTTAACCTCCAAAAAACCCAATGAGCAAAAGGCCACAAAGCAGCAACAAACTCAGTGGCCACCATCAATCCAGACGCTCCCGTCTTCGTAAAATTCCTTCTTCCATATTGGAACTGTCTTTTTAATTGTGTTAATCATAAATTGCGCAGCTTCGAACGCTTCCACACGATGCGGAGCAGAAACACCAATGAAAACGCTTGCTTCGCCGATTTCTACTTTCCCATAGCGATGAGCAATTATTGCACGTGAAAGTGGCCATCGTTTTATCGCGGTTTCGCAAATTTTTTCAAGTTCGCGTTGAGCCATGGATTCATATACATCGTACAGTAAAAATAAAACTTTTTTGCCTTCAGAAAATTGTCGAGCTTTCCCTATAAACGTAACAATCGCACCATCATGGGG
>JAOAAF010000065.1:2156-18040 GCA_026419015.1 Spirochaetota bacterium | reverse complement strand
GATCGAGCTCGAGTGCAGCGTTGTAATCGGCAAGGGCTTTTTCAAAATCCCCCATTGCATGGTAGACGACACCCCGATTATTATACGCACATGCCATCGTTGGCATTCCCGAAATCGCATCGCTAAAATCCTTAAGCGCCTCTTTTAGATTGCCCATTGCGTGATTTACAATCCCTCGATTGTAATATGCGATGTAAAAATCGGGCCGAATTTCCAGCGCTTTAGTGTAATCGATGTACGCCTGTGGAAATTCCCCAAGTTGTTTATGGGCAATGCCTCTATTGTTCAATGCAAAATAATAGGAAGGATTAATTTCAAGCGCGATGTTGTAATCGTTCACCGCTTTTTCGAATCGCTGAGCTTCCAAATATGCATCTGCGCGCAGAATGTGCAAATAGAACTTCTTTTTAATTTCATCGCCGGCTTTCCACGAATCGATCTGCGATGAGAGATATTGTATCTTTTCCGCAGTACTCAACTTTTCGATGGCGCTCATATATGAGGCATAAAAATCATTCCCTTTTTCTGAGAATGCACGAATTCCAATACCCAAAATAGCGATAAGAATAATAAATTTTTTCATTAAGTATTATATTCCCCCTTTTTATATCCACATTGCCCCATCGTTCCACAATAATATAAAGAATTCAATCAAAATTCCATTTCATAATCATATTATTCTTGAAACAAAACCTAAATCATATTATGTCGTTCGCGAATTAAAAGCAATGGAAAAACGCTTTACATACACAATCGAAATAGCCAAAGACGGATTTCCCACCATCGTCGCATGCGATGGATTAAAACGCATCCCACTTCACAGCACTCATCGCCCTTCACAAGAAGGGCATGCCTTTCAAGAAAACTTTAATCCCGAAAAATTCGACATTCTCATTGTACTGGGTGTGGGACTTGGATATCATCTAAGCGGCATTGCTGACTTTGTCCACAGATATCGTCGCATCATCCTCATCGAATATCTCAAAGGGCTCAATGAAGAAATAAAACGAAATAACATCACGTCTTTTCTTCTCAACTCGCCAAATATCGTTTACTTTAGCGGGCTTCCCCAACAAGAACTTTTCGCCAAATTGAAAGAATTAGTTACGCTTGAAAACGCAAAAGGCATTCAAGTACTTGAACATCCCGCTTCGATGCGAATTTTTTCGGAATACTACCAACAGACGAAAATATACATCGAAAAACTCATCCAACGCTCCATAGGCAATATCGCCACAAGAGCAATCTTTTCGCGTCGGTTTTTTAAAAATGCCACAATCAACATCCGCAACATCAGCCTCCATGCACCCTTTTCGAAACTGTATGAACAATTCAATGGCTACTCGGCACTCGTCGTAGCTTCCGCACCAAGTTTGGATCAACATCTCGAAAACATTCACCACCTCGCACACAATGCCATTATCATCGCGGTTGATTCGGCACTCCCTGTGCTCATCCCTCACGGAATTGTTCCAGATTTTTTCGTATCCATCGATCCCCAACCGATGGTTTTTGAACATTTGCATTGCTTTCGCCCTCCAACAGTTCCACTCATCACCCTTACCTCTCATCCTTACGCCTTTTCGCGCTCACAGGGATTTCTCTCCCTCAATTCGCACCCGTGGTCGCAATTTTTGCAGGAAGCTTTGCCTTTTGAAATTGGTTCATTTAATTCAACAACCGGCAGCGTTGCGGGCGATGCGCTTATGGCAGCAATGAAAATGGGTTTTACACACATTGGGATTATCGGATTCGATTCTGCTTTCCCGAAGTATTGCACATACGCGCGGGGAAGCGCATACCATCGGCGGTGGAGCATAGTTTTTCACAATAGATTTTTACCGGCGGAAACAAAAAATTTATTATATATCATGCAATCAAGCGGGGCAACACGCAATCGGGGATTTTATACAAGAAAATCATTCCTCAATTACTGGAATTCGGTAAACGAATTAATTGCGAACCGACAAAAAAATGCCATTTATCACATCTTGCCTGCTGCAATTCCTCTTGAAAATGCCATTCCGTGCTCGTTTGATGAATTTCGTACACAATGCTTGTCACCCGTCGAACTTGCGCGAAAAAAAATTGCTTTCATTCTCTCTCATACCCGCGATGTGTTCAAAGAAGATGCATTGCGCTTTGTTTTATCGCTTCTGGCAGAAGAAGTCATCGAAAGGATTATCCGCGCATCCTTCCTCGATGAGAAGGAAGGACTATTCAATGTGCGCGAATTTTTACAACAACAAAAATATCTCAAACCTTGACGGGAATATTCCGAAAAAGACTATAGGAATCTGCACCTACCCCGTAAAAAAGCGGGAAATGTTTATTTAAAAGCAACGAAAGGGTAAAGGTGCAGCAACTGTTGCATAAATTTATTACCAGAAAGGCAAGAGCAATGGAACATTTTGACGATTTTTCAAATAATCGCGGAAAGGAAAAAAACGTATATCTTTTACACCTCGATGCAACGCGGATTGTCATCATCACGTGTGCTCTATTGGGGGTCATCATCATTGCGTTTCTCATTGGGATGAACTTCTCCCCCGAAGAAAGAAACGATCATCATGGAACAATAACCAACGAAGCACTTCTTGCACCATTGCCAGATGATCCAATCAGAACACCAAATGAAACTCATACTCCAATCCCAAATGAATCCGATGTGCCCGAAAAAACATCTTCCGAGACTGCTACGGCAGTGCTAAATCCCGAACATAATGCTCATACATCTGCGCATAGTTCGCCACAAAAAAACAGCACAGCAAATTCAGAAAAGCTCACAACCCATCACCACGATAAAGAAGGACAGGATCTTTTCGCACAAGGGAATGGAAGCGAAACTGTGCCACCTGCAAAAACCACGCCATCTGAACAGAAAACCAAACCCTTGCCCCAGGCTTCTCGAGTGAAAAAAAGCGCTGACAAATATCAACAGGAAAAAAACACTTCGCGCCATAGAACAGTTGAAGTGGCATCCAAACCCCACCGCACTCACATTGCACCGAAGGAAGGATTTTCCATTCAGGTTGCTTCATACGCAAGCCGAACAAAAGCACTCCAAGAAGTTAATCGGTTAAAAGAACACCGTTACGATCCGTTCATTGAAGCTACTCATATCAACGGGAGAAATTTCTTTCGAGTAAAAATAGGTCCGCTCTCTACTCGAAAGGAAGCAGAAAAAATTCTCGAAGAACTAAAAGAAATGAATCGCTACGATCATAGTTACATAACGCGCGAATAGCAAATCTTACATTGCAATCTCTTTTCAAGAAAAAAGCGCATCGAAACGATGCGCTTTTTTCTTACAAAAGGGACATTATAGCAATCCTTCTTCGCGCATGCTCAGGTAACCGCTTTCGGTTATTATCACATGATCGAGCAAACAGATGCCAATAATCTCCCCTGCTTCTTTGATACGCCGTGTGGTTTGTATATCTTCCACTGAAGGTGTAAGAATTCCCGATGGATGATTGTGGGCTATAATAATCGATGCGCCTGCTTCGCGTATTGCCTCGCGAAAAACCTCTCGCGGATGAACGAGCGCCTCAGAAATTGTTCCCATTGATACCACGCATTTTTTCAATACATGATTTTTATTATTTAGAACTAACACCCGAAATTCTTCTCGCGAAAGCCCCGCGAATTCTGGCAATAAATATTTCCATACCATCGCCGGAGAATCAGCTCTCTCGAGAATTGGTCCTGGAGAAAGCGCTCTTCTACCCAATTCAAATGCCGCAAGAAGTCGAATAGATTTCACCAGCCCCATACCGCGATTCACAGCAATTTCTCTCAATCCCGCACGCGACAGACCGCAAATACCACCGAATTTGCGGAGTAATTCATGTGAAAGATCAATCACATGGTTTTCCCTGGTACCAGTCCCTAAAATGACCGATACCAATTCCTGGTCCGACAATTCTCGTACGCTTATTCCGCTAAGGCATTTTTGTACAGGAAGATATTGACCCAAATCCTTTTTAAGTTCGCTCACAGAAAGGCCTCCTACTCATTAATACGCTGCGGAGGCCAAAAAAATAAAAAAATTTTTACCTATAATAATTTTTTAACTTTTTCGAGCAATCCAGAAACAAGCGTTTGTTTCTTTTTTAACATTTCCTTATATTCGCTAATTCGGCAGTGATGTATTTCAACTGGCAGTGTGTTGAGTTCTATCAACAACAATTCTTCTATTAATTCGGCTTCTTCTTTTGTAAGAGTGAGTTCCATAAAGTTGCCTCCAAAAATCTTTTTCTTTAAATCATATAAAAATACAATTTATTTAAAACATTTATCAGTATGAAAAACCATTTATGCAATATTGCTTGCATAAAGTGGTCTTTTTCAAAAGTTTTATTTTCGATCATGCTCCTTTCATTTCCAATTTGCACTTCCATTATTAAAATAAAAAATTTTTTTACACAATCAAATTTTTTTATAAACAATCTTGCATTTTTCTGATAGACTTTTCTTACAGGAAAGATTATAATTGTAATAACAATTGCAATTTCAGCTAATTATAAAAAACACTTTGCACGCAGAGGCAAATGAATTACACAAAGAGAAATATTCTATTGAAAGGCTCATAAAGGCCCAAGGAGTTAAATTGTAATTAACAAAGGGGGTAATATGTCAGCTGTTTACCGAGAACTTTCGAAAAAGCTCCTTTTAGAAAATTCGACAATTTTACACAAAATTTGGCAAATTGTATGCTCAGAACAAGAGGCACACATCGTCAATATGCTCCCAGCAACAATTGATGAAATTGCAGCAAGAACCAACAAATCGCATCAAGAAATTGAAAAAATTCTCAACGAACTTTATCACCGAGGAGTTGTATTCGAAGGGAAAAAAGGAAACGATATTGTCTATAGAGCTCCGCGGCATATAATTCAATTCCACGATGCAACATTGCTATGGGACGAAGCTCCTGAAGAGCTTCTCCAACTTTGGGTTGAATTTATGGAAAAAGAATATCCTACTCTTTTAGAACTCGTAACAAAAGTTAATTTCCCTTCCTTTATGCGAGTGGTGCCTATTAACAGAACAATTAATCCGAAAAGTGCGGTTCTGACCTATGAGGATGCCGAATCGATGATTCGCAATGCCGCGACGCTTGCGGTTACCCGTTGTGTGTGCAGGCTCTCATTAAAAAGATGCAACAATCCATTAGAAAACTGTCTCCAACTCAACAAAGGTGCGGAATACACCATTAAACGTGGAACGGGAAGAAAAATCGATGTCGATGAGGCACTGCGCATTTTAAAAGAAGCAGAAGATCATGGCTTAGTTCATCTTACCGAAAATCGGGCCGTGCTGGGAAATGCGATTTGCAACTGTTGTTCGTGCTGCTGCGAAATGCTGCGCTTTGCAACTAATACTCACACAAAAGGAGTTCTTGCACCAAGCCGATTTGTCGCAGAAATTTCACCCGAAGCGTGCACTTCATGCGGCAATTGTGTTGAAATTTGTCCAATGAAGGCAGTTGGCGAAAATGCGCAAGGGCAATTTTCAATACAACGCGAATCTTGTATTGGATGTGGTTTGTGCGCGAACAATTGCCCCACAAGCGCAATTTTTTTACAAGAAATTCGGCCAAAGGAATTCATTCCAGCGTAAATTTTGTGCAGTTATTTTGTTGCATTTTTATTTTAAAAATTATATGTGTATTTAACATACAAATTGCCATCCATGAGGGCATGTGCAGATGCAATCGGTGAAAGAAAATAAACATGAAAGCAAAAACGTACTCGTAATTGATGACAGCAAGCTAAATAGAGCGATTGTAAAAAAAACGCTCACAAATGCTGGGTTTGAAATAACCGAAGCTTCCGATGGAGTAGAAGGCCTTGAAATTTTGCAAAAAAGAAAATTCGATTTGATACTCGTCGATATCATTATGCCACATTTGGATGGGTTTGGATTCATTGAGCAATTTAAAACAAATGTGAAAAACGAATTCATCCCTGTTATTTTAATGACTGGTTCCGAAGACCTTAACACAAAAATTAAGGGGTTGACCATAGGCGCTGATGATTATCTCATCAAACCGCTCAATGAAAACGAACTCCTTGCACGGGTAAATTCGCTTTTACGATTGAAAAAAACGCACGACGAGCTTTATGCAAAAAACATGATGATTCAAAAAGAGCTTTCAATTGCGCAGAAAGTACAGCAATTCATCATTCCGAAGGATTTCTCCCATATCGCCTATCCGAAGATTACAGGGAGATATTTGCCAATTGAAGATATCGGCGGTGACTTTTTTGATTGCTATAAGCTTGGCGATGACACGGGCATTCTCATTGCCGATGTCACAGGTCACGGAATTCCGGCAGCGATGGTGATGACCATGTCCAAAATGATGTTTGGCCTGTATGCATCCCAAATCGATTCTCCAAGCATCTTACTGTCGCGCATCAATAATGAAATTCGTAAACTCATTTTAGATAACCAATACATCACCGCATTTTATTTAATTTATGATTCAGAAAACAAACGCATTCGATTCACCAATGCAGGCCATGCGCGTCCGTTGTACTACCGCAGGGCTTCGGGAAAGGTATTAGCCCTCGATACTGATGGTCTGTTTGTGGGAATCAAGGATAATACCGAATACGAAGAAAAATCGCTTACGGTTCAAGAAGGCGACCGGCTTATCCTCTATACCGATGGCATTACGGAAATTAAAAACGAAGCGCGAGAAGAATTTGGAGAAAAACGCCTTGCGCGGTATCTCATCAACAATGCGGACGTTACCGGTTCGGCATTTTGCGATGGTCTTCTCGCAGAAATTCGCCTTTTCTCTGGTGGGCAACCACCGAATGATGATATTGCCTTTCTGAACATTGAATTCTAATCCTTTTGCTTAGGGGACAAAATTCATGAAGTTCTGGAAGATGAAATCATTTTGTTATTTGATATTGGTTTTTATTATATTGGCATCACTCAATTGTAAAAAAAGAGAAGAAGGCCGTTACTACAACAACGCGAAGCACTTTTCAATAAAAGTTCCACCAAGTTGGGATATTGAAGAGAAAAAACTACAAACAGATATGATCGCCGTTAGCCCTGCGGAAGGCTTTGAGGATAATTTCCGAGAAAACTTCAACGTGCTCGTTGAAAACCTCACTTCTAAAATGACTGCCGATGAATACTACCAAAAAGGGATTCCCCTATTTAAACAATTTGCCACCGAATTCGCTCACCATGCAAACGGATCAGAAACGATTGACGGAATCGTTTTTCGCTACGATATCATCTCGCATAAAATTGGGCCCCTTAAAATAAAAGTGATACAATATTTAACAGTATACAAAGGAAAAGGATATCTCATCACATTTTCTGCTTCTTTTGACAAATATCAACAATATGAGCCCCTCTTTAAGGAAATTGCAAAGAGCTTTCGTTTTGAATAGCTCAAAATGTCAATTATCGATATAAATTTTTCCTTTATCTCAACGACTCCTTTACCAAGAGCGAATCGTTGATTGGATGATTGTATCTCACCGATTTTATAATGAGTTCAGTTTTTCCACCTTGTTCAGCATCTGCCATTGCCATCACCGCTTTGTATGGCGTAAGAATCCCATTGACAGTCTTAATATCGTAATTCTCGAGGTATTTTAAAAGCTTCCCATCTCGATAAAAATCGATTCGCACAATAAAACAATCTGACTTCCGAGCATATAGCGTATTTTTTTCGTAAATTTTACCACCACCCTTTTTCACGGCATCGACTTTATAGCAATCAAATCCCGCAGCTTTCCCTTCACCAACATAGGTATATTCATAATCGTCAATTTCCCTCGACGTGAGATCTTCATACCAAAAATGGGAATTCACAAACGATTTATCTTTGTCTGATTGCACGATGCGCTTCACTTTTCCGCTTGAAAGTCGAAGCCACTGATCGTCCTCCTTTTTCTTATACGTATGCGTGAGGAGCTTTATTTGAGTAGGTCGAGTAAATGAAATGAGCACTTTTTTATTGCCATCGTAATCCTTGCTTACAAGTACAAATTCCTTTTCTGCAACAGAACCGCCTTTGAAAATCAACATGAGAACAGTGCTCTCAGCTGTTTTTGGATCGGGAAGTGCATCTGCTTTTTCAATAATTTCGCGCCCCGTAAGCGCATACGATGATTGTGCTATTATTCCAAAAAACGCGAAAAAAAATAATAGAACTAAATAACGGCGCATTGCAAACCTCCGCGAATATTTAAATATAAGTTTGATACTGAGAATAAATAACTTAGAATGAATATAATTTGAAAAAATTTTTATCTTCTGTCAAGTTCATTACCAAATATAGTTTGATATTTTGAAAAATATTTCCGCATTGATGGCTTTGCACGTTTCAATTGGTTGTTGACTTTTCTAACAACGCATTTTTTTTATCTCACCCTTTTGTCTCGCTCACAAATGCTAATTTCATTACTCATTGCATCGCGCATAAATTCATTATATTGAATAAGTTTTAAAAATTTTTTAATTTACTCCTCAACGATTTATCCTTCCCTGTGAATAGCGACAAATATAATAATTGACAAAATTCTTTCCATCCCACACACATCGTCCTATAACAAATCGAGTGGGGCTTTTATGGCATTCGGCCGCGATGGTTCTGAACTTGAAATTTCCATTCTCGACATGCAAGTTCGGCTCATGGAAAAAGCGCTCGAACAGATTGCTCGAATTCGCGATGTGTCGAAAGCACCAGAAATTGCCAAAAAAGCGCTGCTCGATGCGAAGGAATTAGGAAAGCGCCTTGAACAATAAAATTTTGTAAATCGATGGTATGCAAACAAATGAAATTGTAATTCTTTGTACAGTACCCAACGAAGTAGTTGCAGAAAATATCGCACGCATGCTTGTCGAAAATAAGATCGCCGCATGCGTGAACATTGTACCAAATTTGGTTTCCATTTATTCATGGAAAGGTCAAGTTTGCCGCGACAGTGAACTTTTGTGCATCATCAAAAGCAAGGCCGAACTTTTTGAAAAAATTGAAACTGCAATAAAAAGCGTTCATCCATACGAAATTCCGGAAATCATCGCGCTTCCCATCATAAAAGGGCACGCTCCTTACATTTCGTGGATTTACGATGTCACAATTTAAGCTTGTTTCTTCTTTTATCCCTTCTCACGATCAACAAAAAGCAATCGACCAGTTAGTTGAAGGAATTAAAAAGGGATACAAATATCAAACTCTTTTAGGGGTTACGGGATCGGGTAAAACTTACACGATGGCAAAAGTCATTGAAAAAGTGGGCAAACCAACGCTTGTGCTCACGCACAACAAAACGCTCGCCGCGCAGTTGTATCGCGAATTCAAAGAATTCTTCCCTGAAAATGCTGTCGAATACTTCGTTTCGTATTACGATTACTATCAACCTGAAGCATATGTCGTTTCTCAAGATCTTTACATCGAAAAGGATGCTTCTATAAACGACGAAATAGATCGCCTTCGCCTAAAGGCAACCTCATCCATTCTCGATCGGAAAGATGTAATTGTGGTATCTTCCGTATCGTGCATTTATGGGCTTGGAAGTCCAATGAACTTTGAGCAAATGCAAATAGCGCTTCATGTCGGCGATTTTATTGAACGAAATGAACTTCTCAGGCGACTCATCACCATCCATTATGAGCGCAACGATATCGCTTTTCAGCGCGGAACTTTTCGAGTGCGCGGCGATATAGTAGATATTTACCCCGCTTATTTGAAGCATGCAATCCGCGTCGAATTCTTTGGCGATGAAATAGAACAGTTATTAGAATTCGATCCAATGTCGGGCAACATTTTACAACACAAAGAAACAATTTACATATACCCTGCCAAGCATTTTGTTTCGCCCCCAGAAGAGATGAAAGAAACCATTCAACTCATCGAACTGGAACTTCACGATCGACTCGCAGAATTGCGAAAAATGGGGAAATTGCTTGAAGCGCAACGGCTTGAAACAAGAACGCGCTACGATATGGAAATGCTTCAGACAATGGGCTACTGTCCTGGCATAGAAAATTATTCTCGCATCATTGCGCGACGAAAACCAGGTGAGCCGCCTGAATGCTTGTTGCATTATTTTAAAAACGATTTCCTCATGTTCATCGATGAATCCCACGTTACGATTCCACAAGTTCGCGGAATGTACGAAGGAGATCGCTCTCGAAAACTAAATCTTGTTGAACATGGCTTTCGATTGCCCTCCGCGCTCGATAATCGACCCCTCTTTTTCGATGAATTTATTGACCTCATCGTGAATGCGATTTTTGTTTCCGCTACGCCTGGCGACTTTGAACTTGAGGTAAGCCAACAGATTGTTGAACAAGTCATACGCCCAACCGGCTTATTGGATCCCATCATAGAAGTTCGTTCAGCGCAAAATCAAGTCGACGATTTGATCAGCGAAATTAACATAAGAATTTCACGAAATGAGCGCACCTTAGTAACCACTCTTACCAAAAAAATGGCTGAGGATCTTACTGAATACCTCGTTGAGGCCGGCATTAAGGCAAAATACCTTCACTCAGAAATCGAAACAATTGAGCGCGTGGAAATTTTACGCGACTTGCGCAAAGGCGTTTTTGACTGTTTAGTTGGGATTAACTTGCTTCGCGAAGGGCTCGATTTGCCCGAAGTTTCCCTCGTTGCAATTCTCGATGCCGATAAAGAAGGATTTCTTCGATCGTACCGTTCGCTTGTGCAAACAGCAGGAAGGGCTGCGCGGAACGCCAATGGGATGGTCATCATGTACTGCGATACTATTACTGAATCAATGCGACAAGCAATTGAAGAAACAAAGCGGCGCCGCATGTTACAAGAAGAATATAACCGAAAATATAACATCACCCCAACCACGATCAAAAAAGAAGTAATGGATATTATCGAACGAGAATATCACAGCGAAGATTCCTATGCGAGTATTGTCGCAGAATACAAAAAGGCTTATTCCACCACTTCAAAAGAAGAACTAAAAAAAATAATCAATGCCATACGTGCCGATATGCTTGCCGCCGCAGAAGCGCTCGAATTTGAAAAGGCTGCAATACTTCGCGACCAAATGCTCGATATAGAAAAAAGGCTTTCTCTCCTCGAAAAGGTTACCTAATACCCATAAAGGTGCTTGACAAATTATTAAACTGTACTGATATGTCAGTACAGTTTATCTCCGGAGAGAATCCATGAATATTAATAAAACAATCGGGGTAATTTTCTTACTCGCCTTCATTTCGAATTGTACCACATTGGGGATGCGCACCATCCCTTTCGAAGAACTTAAAGCAAAATATGCAAACGAGCATTCAAAATTTCTTACAATCGAAGGGACCACTGTGCATTATCGCGATGAAGGAAAAGGTCCAGTACTTGTCTTGCTCCATGGAGTGTGTGCCTCATTGCATACATGGGATGGATGGGTAAACGAGCTTAAACAGCACTATCGAATTATTCGCTTAGATAATCCTGGTTTTGGCCTTACGGGTCCACTTGCAGATGCTAAGTATACTCCCGAAAATTATGTGGAACTGTTTAACAAATTTGTAAATGTTCTTGGCATCAAAAAGTTTTCCATCGCAGCAAGTTCGCTTGGAGGTTATATTTCTTGGAATTTTTGTCTTAAATATCCTCAATATGTAGAAAAATTAATTCTCATCGATTCCGTGGGATTCAAACAGAACATGCCATGGCTTTTAAAATTTGCAATAAACCCTCTCATCCGGCCTTTTTCGCGAAGAATGATTCCCAAATTTTTTATCAACATGGCGGTGAATCAAGTCTATGGCGATACTACTAAAATCACCGATGATATCCGAACGCGATATTTTGAACTTGCGATGCGCGAGGGTAATAAATCCGCATGGGTTGATATTTTTATTCAAATGAAAAAGTACTCACAAATGGAAACGCTCCATAATGGATTAAAAGACATTCCTTGTCCTGTGCTTATTATGTGGGGAACAAAAGATCGATGGATACCTTACGAAGAAATCTTTCCAAAATGGAAAAAAGAACTGCCCAATGCAAAATTCATCGTGTATGAAGGAGTTGGGCATATCCCAATGGAAGAGATCCCTGTGCAATCCGCACGCGATGCACATTTATTTCTTACCGGTAAACTAACTGAATCTAAGATTTCATCGATTCACGGAAAATAAGGCAAGTGGCATGCACCTTCAAATTTAATGGGCAACAATTTCGATGATGGCGTAACGGTTCGTAAGGAATTTCCGGTTCTGCACCTTTCTTGAATTCGCATTTTTGCATCCTGTATTGCAGGAATTTACCTCTCAATTGAATAAAAATTCCCTGGCACATACCGTTGATGCTGCTTTATTTGTATTCAATCAACGTAGAGAAAGTCCACATAGAGATTTGCGAAGTAGCACTCATCGTTTAAACGATTCCTCAATCTTTCGATTGCAGGGAAACTCTTTTCAATTATCAGGGGATATTGTTTCGATGCTGGACAATGAATTCCCTTTTCTGCTTTTTTGGAGGCACACTAGATTCATGAGAACCACTTTGAACAGTATTGGGTAAATACAATCGCTTTAGTGAATGTGCGTTTTTGCAGTTACATTTTTAATTTCTCATTGCATCTAATTATTGAATCTGCCCTTTTTTAGTAATAGAAAGTGAGGAAAAATTTCTTGACATATATAATAAAAAAAATAACGGGCACATGTAACCCCATTTGCGCACTTTTTTGCGCCGGTGATGGAGTTCACCGAAACCGCCCGATGGCTGATAACTCCTACGCATTATTGAAAAAAGCGGGGAGTATCGCCTATGCAAATCGCAAAAAGCTATTCAATAAATGCTACTAACACCAACGAAATTCAACGCACCAGTGATTCGCAACAACACCTATTCGCTTTGCTTTCATCATTATATGAAACAGCATTCACTGAGAAGGACTTTCATCATTTTGTTGGGAAGATTTCCGATATTCGTGAACGATTGCGCAAGGAGCGCGTGCATTTAGCCGTACTTGGCCAATTCAAACGGGGAAAAAGTTCATTTTTGAATGCGCTGTTACGCGCTCCAGTGTTACCAACGGCTGTAATTCCTCTTACTGCAGTGCCTACTTATCTTCGGTATAGCGAAAATAGAATGGTCAAAATTCGCTTTAAAGGCGGGAAAGAGCAATTGTATTCATCCAATTCATATGAGGAACTTCGCGATTACCTTTCATCTTTTGTTTCAGAAGAAAAGAATCCTGAAAACAAATTAAATGTGGAAAGCGTAGAATTATTACTCGATTCACCACTTTTGGACAGAGGTGTGGTTCTCATCGATACTCCGGGAATTGGATCAACCCATTTGCATAATACCGAAGCAACGCTTAATTTTCTTCCCCTTTGCGATGCAGCACTATTTTTGCTTTCGCCAGATCCACCGATAACTGAAGCAGAAATTGTATTTCTAAAACAGGTGATGGCAAGAATCTCTAAGGTATTTTTTATCCTAAATAAAATAGATTATCTTTCACCATCTGAATTAGATGAAGTGATAGCATTTATATCTACTGTATTACGTGAAAAAGTGCTTGAGGGTAAAGAAGCTGAATTTTTTTCAGTATCGGCGAAATACGTTCTCAACTCGGTACAAAATAACGATGCTGCTCTTTTAAAAAAGAGTGGCATCTTGAATTTTGAAGAACGCCTCAAGTGGTTCATTGCTCATGAAAAAAAGGATGTCCTTATCGATGCAATAAAAAGAAAGACGTCCGACATTCTCAATGACATGTTAATGCAAAGCAGGCTCTTGCTTAAAGCATTTAAAATGCCCGAAGATGAATTGAATCAAAAACTTGCAATTTTTAATGAGAAAATACGGCAAGCGGAACGACAGAAAACGTTATCGGCAGATATGCTGGCTGGAGACAGGAAGAGGCTTATGCAACTTTTAGAAGAGCAATCTGAGCAGTTGAGAAAAAAATCACGGCAACATCTCATCAACATTATGAATAGTTTCTTTGAAAGTGGAAAAGAAGTGAAGGAAAATGAGGTAAGAGCTGCTTTTTCTGCGGAAATACCAGTGTTTTTTGAAAAGGAACTTGGGAGCATGTCTATTTTTTTCGATAAAAGAGTTTGCGAAATCATTGCGTTTCACCAAAATACTGCAAATGAGATCATCGATGCGGTAAGAAAAAGTGCTTCCGATGTGTTCGATATTCCATATCATGCCCATGAAAGTTCGAAAGGACTGGAATTTGTGCGCGAACCATACTGGGTATTGCATCAGTGGAAATCGAGTTTGCTTCCAATCCCAGAAGATTTCATCGATAGATTACTGCCAAAAAAGAATCGCGAAAAAAGAATCCGCAAACGCCTTGAATCGCAAATAGAAGGGCTTGTACTTTCAAATGTAGAAAATCTTCGATGGTCAACGCTACAAAATTTAGATATGACATTTCGACGTTTCGTATGGGACGTAGATGAAGAGTTTAACGAAATTGTGGAAATTACAAAACAAGCAGTGAATGCTGCGGTAGAGAAGCGGAAATTGTATTCAGAAAGCGTTTTGGAATCGGTTGCACGATTGGAAAATCTTATTGAAAGGCTTTCCCAATATCTTGAAAAGTTACAAAAGTAAAAAAATGCGAGAATAACCACTCCTCCCCTCTACGCGTACCTTGTGCGATTGCGCATTTTATGAAAATTATGGAAAGTTAGTTTGTGTTACAAAATCAATAGTTAAGATAGCAAATTAATCTTTTTCCAAAATGAAACATTAAAATTCAAAAGGAGGAAAATATGTTCGAACTCTTTACAATTGCGAGCATTTGGCTTGCGCTTGCAGTAATTTCGACCATTTTCGCAAATCGTTTGAAAATATCTATGGCATTGATGAAAATCATGGTAGGTGCTGTTGCAGGGTATATCTGTACACGCTATTTTTATGCTGACATTTTACATCCAAATTCGGAATGGTTAAAATTTGTAGCTGGTGCTGGTGCAGTGTTGCTTACCTTTCTTGCGGGAGCTGAACTGGATCCCTCTTCTTTACGGGAAAAAGCAAAGGAGGTATCCGTAGTTGGGATGATAGGTTTTTTGCACCGTTTCTCGGTTGTGGCGCGCTTGCACATTATGTTCTTGGATGGGACCTGCGTGCAAGGTCGACAGGTCTTACGTTCGGATCAATTTCAGCGCTTTATGGACTCACAAATGGCATAATAAACCGCGACCAATACTCATTTCTCATCGCTGCAGTTATTTCGAGCGCAGTAATTCCAACTCTTGTTGCCAACATGGCTTTTTTGCCCGACCATCTCTTAGAAGCACCGATGGCCGATGAAGAAATCCCCCAGCTCGATCGAGTATCGGACTTTTGGCAAAGCGATGAACTCGATCGGTATTTGAAGCAAGATGTACAACGCTGAGAAAATAAAAATCTGATTTACATTTTAGACGCGATGCACTATAAAGGTGTTGCAGCTTAATATTTCCTTATTTGGAGAACGGCGGATTGATAGATGGAATTATTCAAAAAGGAGGTCGAAGATGATAGGTAAAATTAAGGATGTTCGCGCAATTGAAATATTAGATTCGCGCGGGAATCCAACTGTTCGAGTCTTTATGACGCTCGATAATGGAGTAAAAGTTTCCTCATCTGTTCCTTCTGGTGCATCCACAGGTGAAAACGAAGCAGTAGAGCTTCGCGATGGCGACAAAAAGCGCTATGATGGGAAGGGAGTTTTAAAGGCAGTCTCGAATGTGAATACGATTATAGCTCCAAAAATCATTGGAATGGATCCTTCCCAACAGGCAGAACTCGATAGATTTTTAATTGAACTCGATGGCACACAAAATAAGAGCAAACTCGGTGCAAATGCTATTTTGGCAGTGTCAATGGCAGCGGCAAAAGCGTCATC
>JAOAAF010000065.1:0-2146 GCA_026419015.1 Spirochaetota bacterium | reverse complement strand
GTATCTCGGCGGAGTTGGGGCGCGAAGGCTTCCCGTTCCAATGATGAACATTTTAAATGGTGGAAAACATGCGGAAAATAGCGTCGATTTTCAGGAATTTATGGTAATGCCGATTGGCGCACCAACGTTCGCCGAAGCGCTCCGCTATGGGGCTGAGACATTTCATGCTTTAAAGAAAATTTTGTCAAAAAAAGGGTATGCCGTTGGCGTAGGCGATGAAGGTGGATTTGCACCAAATCTTAAAAGCAACGATGAGGCATGTGAGGTCATCATCGAGGCAATTCAGGCTGCAGGATATACGCCAGGAAAAGATATAGCCCTTGCGTTAGATCCAGCAGCGAGTTCCTTTTGCGAGAAGGGCACGTATGTGCTATCGAAATCAGGGCAAGGGACAAAGACCAGCGCCGATATGATCGCAATCTATAAAAATTGGGTTGAAAAATATCACATCGTTTCCATTGAAGATGGATTCGATGAAAATGACTGGGAAGGTTTTAAATCGTTTACCGCTGAAGTTGGCAACAAAATCCAAGTTGTTGGCGATGATTTGTTTGTAACAAATTCGAAATTTGTTGATCGCGGAATAAAAGAAAAAGCAGCAAATGCGGTGCTCATTAAACTGAACCAAATCGGTACGGTGACGGAAACTATCGATACGATAAATCTTTGCCGGAAAGCGGGGTGGGGATACATCATATCGCACCGCTCGGGTGAAACGGAAGATGATTTTATGGCCGACTTCGCGGTAGCAATGGGTGGCGGTCAAATAAAAACGGGTTCGGCATGTCGCAGCGAGCGCATTTGCAAGTACAATCGATTGTTAGAAATTGAACACGAACTTGGAAAAGCAGCATTGTTTGGCAATCCATTTAAAAGATAGGCATTGAACAATCTTCCATAGCAGAAGCACCATGAGCACTTTACGATGCAAAACATGCGCCATGCGATTGGATGTGGAAAAAAGTTGCGCGCCATGCAGGGGAATGGCTGTCGCAATGATGTGCCTTAAATAATAAAATATTTCACAAAAAGGTAAAAGCTATGGAAAAGAAAGGGAGAAGCAGGTTATTTCGCATTTTTTCTTTGTGCATGATAGTTTTTCTTCCGATTACCATTTTTTTAACAGTCGCGTATTATCTTTTTACTTCTCCCGATTTTTATATTGAAGTTTTAAAGGGATCATATCTTTTGCGCGCATTTGTTGAAGGGAAAAACGATGAAATGAACAAACGCATTCGCGATGAGATCGAGGAAAAGGTTCGTCTCGATGAATTTGCGATTGCCGCGCAACGAAGCAAAGAGCGTTTTGAAAAAGCGAAGGCGCGCTTCGAAAAGGTAAACAAAACCAATGAATACGTACGTGCTGAAAATCGCTTAAAGGAAATTCGCAAGAGCACATACGAAAAAGAAGGAAAAGCATTTGCGAGCAAAAAAGAATTTGAAGAGTTTCGCGAAAAGGAAATTGCTCGGTTGCGAAAAGTGCTTGCCGATATTGAATCGTACCGAGAGGCAAATGAAGAGGAAATAGAAAAAATTGAGGATGAACTCGAAATCGCACAACGCGAGATGGAACAAGCCCAGGAAGCATTGCAGGAAAAAACCGATGAAGCTCAAGAAATAATTGAAAAACATAAAGGTACATTTGCAGGACGTCTCAACGATGATATGCGATTGCTCATGCCAGTGCTCGAGCCCATTCTCCACGAGAAAATCCTCGATGGGGTAGTGCGAAATCAAATTATACAACAACTCGACTTTATACGCAGCTATCCTCAGCAAAAATTGCAAGGAAACGTATATTACGAGAGAAAAGAAGGTGAAGAAAAATCCCTTCGCATTCGATTGCCGCAAATAACAATAAGCTTATGGGTGGATGATGCACAAAAAGGAAAGCGCCATATTTTAAGCGATGTTTTTGTTGAACAAATTGAAAAAGTGGAAGGTTTAAAAAATAGATTTCTCTTTACGTCGATTTTTCGCCTTAGTGATTCTATCATCGCAGAATATTTGGCAAATAGATTTTTGCGCGAACATGGCATACGAATACGCGAAGGAGTTATTACCATGCAACCTCTCGTGCTTGAAGGAAATGCGGCGAAAAGCTTTCAAATGATAATGCTTATTGGAACATATGGGAAGTATATTC
>JAOAAF010000064.1 GCA_026419015.1 Spirochaetota bacterium | reverse complement strand
TGTTTGCAGAGCGCGTGCTAAAATTCAACGAGCACAATAAAAGCAGATTGCGCCGCATATTGCGCGCGTTCTATAAGGGTTTCGATGGACTTTTCGTGCTTAACAACGATCAGCGAAAATGGCTCACTGGTAAAGATATGGGCTTTAGCCCTGAAACTGTATTTTTGACCGCACACTGGGCCGATGAAGGTTTTGAACCGAAGAATACCAGCAAAGAGTTTGTTTTTGGGGTAAAGGGCGAGGTGCCAGTGCTTCTGTTTGCAGGGCGGCTTTCAGATGAAAAAGGAGTGATGGAAATCCCGCAGATAATGGAACGGGTGTGGAAAGTTCATCCATCCGCGAAGGTTGCGTTTGCAGGAATGGGTCCAAAGGAAAAAGAATTAAAAGAAAAATTGCCCAGTGCAATTTTTTTAGGATGGGTTGATCACGCGAAATTGCCAGAAGTGTACTCTGCAGCCGATATGCTCATCTTACCTTCGCGATTTGATACATTTGGGTGTGTTGTGCTCGAAGCTCTTTCCTGCGGCTTGCCGGTTGCCGCATACAACACCAAAGGACCAAAGGATATCATCGTCGATGGCGTAAACGGATATTTAGCAAAAAATGTCGATGATATTTCCGAAAAGATCATTGCATTTTTAAACGATAAACGGCGCATGCGTTCATTCAAAAAAGAAGCGCTGAAGCGCGCTCGTCAGTACGACGTTGATATCATCCTTTCGCGGTTCTTGCGGGATCTTGGAATTGCAGCGTGAGTGCATGGTGCAACCATGAGCGAGTGGATCTGGTGGAAACACGGTGTGATTTACCACATCTATGTGCGCAGTTTTTACGACTCCAATGCCGATGGAGTAGGCGATATTCCCGGGATTTTGGAAAAAATCGATTATCTTACATGGCTTGGTGTCGATGCAATTCTCCTTTCTCCAGTAAATACGAGTCCCATGCACGATTTCGGCTACGATATCTGCGATTATCGTGGTATCGATCCCATTTTCGGAACAATCGATGATTTTATGAGGCTTCTCGAAGAGGCCCATGCGCGCAACATGCGCGTTATCATGGATGTGGCGCTCAATCATACATCGTATTTACACCCGTGGTTTGTGGAGTCGAGTTCATCGCGCGATAATCCAAAACGAGACTGGTACATCTGGCGCGATCCGGTGAAAGGTGGGCCACCTAATAATTGGCGGTCAGCATTTCTTGGCAGTGCGTGGGAGTGGCATCCACAAACGGGGCAGTATTATTTGCATACTTTTCTTAAAGAACAGCCGGATGTCAATTGGAGAAATCCCGAGCTTGAAAAAGCAATGTTCGATGAATTGCGTTTTTGGCTCGATAAGGGGGTTGATGGGTTTCGGCTGGATGTTGCGAATTATTTTGTCAAAGACAAACTTTTTCGAAACAATCCCTTTTCTCTCAATCCCATCAGCAATCAGGTAGAGAAATACAACAAAAATAGACCAGAAACCCATGCGGTGATGAGAAGGCTTCGCCAACTGGTGGATTCATTCGATGGCGATCGAATGTTGGTGGGCGAAATATTTAGCTATCCGCCGGGGGATTCAGAATTGTCGGCAAGCTTTCTTGGATCCGGGAACGACGAACTTCATTTGGCATTTGACTTTTCGCTTTTGTATCGAAAATGGGATGCGCGAAAATTTTATAAGTGCATTAAAAATTGGTATGCAGTGCTGCCCGATGGTGGATGGCCATGCAATGTACTATCGAACCACGATCAGCCGAGAAGTTTTAATCGCGATAAAGATGACGAAAATTCAGAAAAGCGCGCGCGAGTTGCGGCCATGTTGCTGCTCACGTTATGGGGTACGCCGTTTGTATACTACGGCGAGGAAATAGGAATGAAAAATTTTAGAATTTCGCGAAGCGAACTTGCGGATCCTGCGGGGAAGAAATTTTGGCCGATTTATGCGGGGCGGGATTGTGCGCGAACGCCAATGCAGTGGTCAGATGAAGAAAATGCTGGTTTTACAAAGGGGAAAATGTGGCTCCCCGTGTCAATGGATTATAAAAAGGTAAATGTGGCAACGCAGCGCTGCGATCCGTATTCGCTGTTGAATTTCTATCGCAACCTTATTGCAATTCGAAAGCAAAAGAAAGCTCTCACGCATGGAAGTTGGAAGGCGCTCAACAAGGGGCACCATGGCGTGCTTTCGTATTTACGGAGATTTGAGGATCAAACCATTTTTGTGGTGCTCAATTTTACGGATAGGCACCAAACAATTCACAACGGCCGACATGGGCAATGGAAAGTGCTCCTTTCGACTCACCGAAGTCCATTTGAACATTTTGCGGAACTTTCCATGACGCTTTATCCATACGAAGCAACGATGATCGAAAAGATCGGGGAACTTCAATAAACTCAATCGAATCGCTATATGGAAAACTCATAGGCGAATGAGAAAAAGAATTGCGCATACCCTGCCCCTGCAACGTAATCGAGAGTAATTGTTTTAAAGGCAGTCGCTTGCACATCCATTTTAATTCCAGCGATGAGTGCAAGCCCAATGTCTTCTAACGCAACTCCAGCTCCAATTTCAAATCCAAACCCCACGTTTTTCTCACTTGTGGCCATCACTTCATTGCCGTTTGCTCTCAATACCCCCATCGGGGCGTTATAAAACCAGATTCCTGTTTGAAACGCGATGCTTAATTCATTAGTTGGGAATGTAGTGAAATCTCTGATCCCAATGATCCATCCTTTTCCCCAAAGTTCGTATTCTTTTGTGAATTGGGGATCAGGATTTCCATTATACGTAACTTCTTCTTGATTTCGCACAGCTTTCCAAAATCGATATCCAACGAATGGGTAAGAATAACCCATATCGCCAGTTTCGGTAAACATTTTTGCACCGAATAGGAGATCAAATGTCCAGTATCTGCCATCGCCTGTAGATTTCATTTTATATTTTACATTCGAAATTTCTTCTTCCCATTCGAGTTCAGAGTAATTAACACTAGAATATGCGATGCCGATGCATGCCATGGAATAATGTGCCAGTACTCCGAAATGAAAGCCATTGCCAGTTCCTTTCCCAAGCTCGCTCCTGGGTGAAGTATTATTGATGACTCCAAACAACACCTCACCTCTGCTTATGCCACCATGAAAAATAATTCCAGAATTTGTGCTGTTGACTTCGTTTGCAAATGAGTGTACGATACACAGGTTCGCGAGTGCAAGTAAAATGGTATGTGATAAACGAGATATTAGTTTCATAATGTATTCCTGTCGTTAACGGCTTTGTGAAAATTGCACATTTAACATACTGTTTTTTTATATTATTTTATTAAATTTTTTTCCAAAAAACTTTTAATCGCACTAAAATACTGATGTGCACCAACTTGTAAAATATTATTGTGATGTGCACTTTCGATTTTGAGAAATTCTTTTTCTTTTGATGGGCAAACGGAAAAAAGAGTTTCGCCTTCCTCGAAGGGAATAATATGGTCGTTTTCGGCATGGATGACGAGGAGCGGTCCACGATAAGTTGAAATTTTATGCATATTGTTTGGACATTTCGCTTCAGTAATGTTGAACGAACAAACATCAATGCCAATGAGCGTTAAAAGGGGGATGAGGCGTGCGAATCCGCTTTCGATTATTAAACCTCCGATCTCTTCCGAGTAATTTGATGCAAGCTCAATTGCCGATGCGCTTCCAAGCGAACGCCCCATGATGATGAGTTTTCCAGTAATGTTTTTTTGTGTGAGATGTTTTTTTACGAACCAGAATATCGTGTGGCAATCGCGCATCATTGCTGTGACTGTTGGTGTTCCGCTCGAGCGCCCATACCCTCGATAATCCACAGGGAAAAAATTTATTCCAATTTTTAAAAATATTTGAGCAATGTCATCGTAATCTTCTACGATTTCACCGTTGCCATGGAAAAAAAGAATCGTTGGCGCGTGCGCGGATGAAAAATAAAATCGCGAACCAAGTAAATTGCCGTCTGGCGTTGGGATATCGAGTTCGCTATAAGTTAATGGGGAATTCTGCCAGCCGAATTCTTTCCGTGGATAAAAAAGCAGTGAAAGAATTTGTGGATGATCGAGAATGGAATAATCAATTGAATTGAGATCTTTCATTGGTATCAGTCCAATTTTGAAAGTTTAATGTGTTCGATTGTTTTCAGCCCAAGTTGTAAGTGCAATTCAGTATATTTATCGAAAACTTCTTTCATCAGTTCTTTATTTTTAATTCCGCCTGCGCGAAGTGGCATGTCGCTTACGAGCATGATCGCACCTGCAGGTAAATTTAATGCGTATGCAACAGCAAAGATTGTCGCAATTTCCATATCAATGGCAATGATGCGGTGTCGATGAATGTATGCAATGAATTCATCGTCAAATTCCCACATGCGGTAATCGGTCGTCATCATGAGCCCCGATTTTACCCGTATGCCTTTTTCAGCGCGGACAACTTCATTACAAATGCGACTGATGCGCGTATGTGGCATGGCCGGGACATCGATCGGAATATAGTGTCGGCTGGTCCCTTCATCGCGCACGCTTGCAGTGGGAAGCACAATATCCCCAATTTCTAAGGAATCGTCAATCCCCCCGCACATGCCAATCATGAGAACAGCTTTAATGTGTTCTAAATACGAAAGGCAGTGAGTGATAATTCCCGCTGATGGCGATCCTACACCAAAGTTGATGATTGAAACTCCGATTTCGGAATTGTGTGAAGCAGACCAATGCCCTCTGCGAATTGGGACATTAAATTTATGAGCGAAGTCTTCAATGTATCGAGGAAAATTTACGAGCAAAATGTATTCACCAAACTCGGTAATGTCCGAACCGGTATATCGTTCAAGCGTGTGGCGCGCGTATGTATCGGGGCGAAGATGCTGTTGCATCAGGCTTTTCCCGCGCTCCCCAATACATGGATGTTTTTATGTTTGTACATTTCCACGAGTTTAGCCCGCGCAGGACCAAGATATTTTCGTGGATCGAATTCTTCTGGTTTTTGATCGAAATATTCGCGAATTGCAGCGGTAAACCAAAGCCTCCCGTCCGAATCGATGTTGATTTTGCACACCGACATGCTTGCAGCTTTGCGAAGTTGATCTTCGGGAATTCCTACGGCATCCTTCAGTTTTCCCCCATGGGAATTGATGATACGAACTGCCTCCACGGGAACCGATGAGGAACCATGCAAAACAATTGGAAATCCGGGAATGCGTTTTTCAATTTCTTCTAAAATATCGAAGCGCAGAGGTGGGGGGATGAGTACGCCATCGGGAGTGCGAGTGCATTGCTCGGGCTTGAATTTCATTGCACCGTGTGATGTTCCAATTGAAATTGCTAAGGAATCGACGCCGGTCTTTTTGACAAAATCTTCGACTTCTTCCGGTCTTGTGTAATGCGATTTTTCTGCCGACACCTCATCTTCAATTCCAGCGAGCACTCCAAGTTCCCCTTCAACGGTAACATCGTATTTATGCGCATAATCGACCACCTTTTTGGTCAAAGCCACATTTTCTTCGTATGGCAAGTGCGAACCGTCGATCATCACCGATGAAAAACCAGATTCGATGCACGAAACGCAAAGCTCATAGCTATCGCCATGATCGAGATGAAGTGCAATGGGAATTGGATATCCCATCTCGGCCTGTCTCTTATACACATCTCCGAGCCCACGAGAGACAGCATCTTCACCGCTCCTTCTGCCATGTAGCGCAACAGCGTTTGATTTGCATATTTGCGAGCGCCGCTGGAAACCTGCAAAATTACCGGCGATCGAGTTTCCACGCATGCCTGAATGATTGCTTGCAATTGTTCCATATTGTTGAAATTATACGCGGGGATTGCATACCCACCTTCCATCGCTTTTTTAAACATTTCGCGCGTATTGACCAAGCCTAATTCTTTATAATGTATCATTAGAATTCCTCCTCTCGATTTATGGATAAACTTCACTTTCATAATAATTTATTAAAAAATTCCGAATTTATGTCAATAAGAAATATGGTGCGCAGGTGGAATTTGGAGAAACTACATTGGAAATTCAATCCCACCGCGCATTGCGGTGGGATTGAAAAGTATTAAAAGTGTTCGCAGAGCAATTCAAAATACGATTGTGGATGCAAGCAGCTTGGGCATTTGTCGGGAGCTTCCTTGCCCTCATGAATGTAACCGCAATTACGGCAAATCCATTTTTGAGAGGTGTCTTTTTTGAAAACTTTTCCTTCCTGGATGTTTTTCAGAAGCGCTAAATATCGCTCTTCGTGATGTTTTTCAACCGATGCCACGAGGCGAAAGAGCGCAGCGATATCTTTAAAACCTTCCTCTTCAGCAATTTTTGCCGCTTCGGGGTATAGCTTTGTGTGCTCTTCGTTTTCCCCCATTGCTGCCGCTTTGAGGTTTTCTGCTGTGGTGCCGATTACCCCAGCAGGATAGCTGGCAGTAATCTCAACCATTCCTCCTTCTAGATACGAAAAGAAACGCTTGGCATGTTCTTTTTCATTTTCTGCAGTTTCGAGAAAAATCGCAGCAATTTGCTCGTAGCCTTCTTTTTTTGCAACAGAGGCAAAGAAGGTGTATCGCGTTCGCGCTTGCGATTCTCCTGCAAATGCTGCGAGAAGGTTTTTCTCTGTCCGTGTTCCTTTTACGCTTGCCATTTGGTTACTCCTTTAGTTAATGGTTGTGTTCTTCAAAAGTACGAGTCCCAAGCTCTTTATCTAAATAAAAGATTCCATTGGTTCCGCTTACCATTTTAAGTTTCGCAACGATTCCCGATGCAGTGGCTTCTTCTTCAACTTGTTCGGTCACAAACCATTGCAACATCGCAATGGTAGCATAATCTTTCTCTGCGATGGCAATTTCCATGAGGTGGTTAATTCGTTTTGTGACATGTTGTTCATGGGCATAGGCAGCTTCAAAAGCATCGATGGCAGATTTCCATTCACCCTGTGGTTTTTCGATTGCAGAGAGAGTTACTTTCCCGCCACGTTCGATGATGTAATCGAAAAACTTTTTCGCATGGGTAAGCTCTTCCATCGCTTGCACTTCCATCCACCGCGCGAAGCCGGAAAAATTTTCCGCATGGAAATATGCTGCCATTGAAAAATAAAGATAAGCAGAGTATATTTCTTCGTTGATTTGTTTGTTCAACTCCTCAGATAATTTTGCGCTCAGCATCTTTTAAATCTCCTTGGTTAATTTGCTTTCCACAGTCCGTGCAAATTGCAGTATTCGCGCGCAGCAATCGATGTGCCAGAGACTTCAAATGTTGCTTTTGGCGCATCCCCAGGTTTGAGGAATTGGCGATACGATCTTCCATCTACGATGAGTTGAATCCATTCAATATAATGCTTTTCTTCCATTGGATGGTCTACGCTCCCAACCCGTACTGTCACCGCGTTTCCGCTTTTTTCAATAACGGGTACATGTTTTTCTTTCGATGCATCGACAGTGTTTTCTGTCATGAGCTTCATGGGCTCACCGCAACAGACAAGCTGCCCTACACCTTCGTGAAGCACTTCGACGATATTGCCGCATTTATCGCATTTGTAGATTTCAAGCCTTTTTGTCATAATCACCTCCTACAAAAATTATACTTCGATTCGCCCCTTGAACACCCGGTATACGAAAATTTTGTACCCGATCACAAGAGGCATGAAAATAAGAGCGATGATGAGCATAATGCGAAGCGTTGAATCCCCAGATGCCGCATTGACAGCGGTGATTGGCATGATTCCATTGCTTGCTGCCACAAGCCGAGGGTAATGAATTGCACCTGCACACCCCCAAAGGAGTGCAAAGGAAGCTGAGGTTGCCACAAACAAAACGATATCGTTTTCTTTTACGATTGCACTGTAACCTACTCCAAGGGCACTCACAAATAGCGCTGCGCATATCCAGAAAATGAAATTTGTTCGCTCAAGCGAAAACGCGTGTATGTGCGCAATGCAACTTGCCGTAAATAACGTTGCATTTAAAAAAATTAATCGTTTGACGAACGCTTGTGCCTTTTCACGAATTTCTCCTTTCATTTTTAACGTAACAAAGGCGCTTCCTTGAAGAAGGATTGCAGAGAATCCCAACACGCCTATTAAAAGAGGGTATGGCCGAAGCAGCGTGAAGAAATTGCCCGCAAACTCATGGTTTTCAGAAAGCGGAACTCCGTATACCACATTGCCGAGCGCAACGCCAAATAGCAATGATGGAATCGCGCTTCCGACAAAAAAGGCCTTCGACCAAAAAGGTCGTCGCGTTTCGTCATAGGTCCAAAATTCAAGCGAAACCGCGCGGAAAATAAGGGAAAATAGTACAAGCATGATCGCTAAGTAAAAGCCGCTAAAGACGGTTGCGTAGGCAAGCGGGAACGCAGCGAAAAGAGCACCTCCTGCGGTGAGCAACCATACTTCGTTTCCATCCCATACGGGTGCTATTGATCGAATGAGAGCAGCGCGCTTTTTATCATCTTTCGAGATGAAAGGGAAAAGAATTCCCACGCCGAGATCAAATCCATCGAGGATCGAATATCCAACAAAAAGTATGCCAATGAGAAGATACCATGTGGCTTGAAGGAAATTTGGATTATCCATTTTTCTATTCTCCTTTTTTCATGGTATCAATATGCCGATTTTCCATCGGCAAAACCTTTCTGAATAAAAGATTTTAATAAATATATGAATATTGCGAAAAGAAACGCATATACGGCAAAAAATGCGATAAGGCTGGCCAGAATCTGCCATGAGGGCACTACTACTGAAGCTGCTTCAGCTGTTCGAAGCACGCGATAGATTGCCCATGGCTGGCGACCAACCTCCGCAGCAATCCATCCAAATTCGTTTGCAACAAGTGGAAGCGGACCAGCGATGAGAAGCCCCCATAGGTACCATCGCGCTGTATACAGTTTACCGGTGAGAAATAGGATGATGCCAATTCCCGCAATTGCCGCAAAGAGCGCACCTAATCCAATCATCACGTGGTATGAAAGATATGTGAACAGCACTGGTGGCCATTCATCTTCGGGGAATTCTGATAGCCCACGCACCTTCCCGTTTGGATCAAAATGAATGAGAAAGCTTAATAGTTTCGGTATTGCAATTTCGAAATATGTTTTCCGCTCGCTTTCTATTGGTATCCCTATGAGGGACATCGGCGCACCTTCCTTTGTTTCCCACAGCGCTTCGAAAGCTGCCATGCGCTCGGGATTTGTGTGCGAAACTTGCACCGCGTGGACATGGCCTGAAAGGAATTGCGCAAAGGCACATGCGATGAAAATGCCGAGCGAAACTTTTAAAAGGCTTTTTGCTTCTTCCGCGTATTTTTGCTTGATGAGGTACCACGCAGCGATGGCACCGGCAAAAAGAGTTCCCGAAATCCATCCGGCGATGACCACATGAATAAATCGATAGATCGTTGATGGGTTAAATACGGCAGCGGAAAAGTCGGTTAATACTAGGCGGCTGATTTTTCCGTTAACGATCACTTTTTCAAAGCCAGCTGGAGTGTGCATCCAGGAGTTTGCTACGATAATCCAGAAGCCAGAAATGTGGGAGCCCAAAAACACAAGCAATGCCGATAACCAATAGATTTTTGGTGAAACTTTTTCCCTTCCAAAAAAGAGTATGCCAATGAAGACCGACTCGAGGAAAAAAGCGATCATTGCTTCAGCCGCAAGCGGCGCACCAAAAATATCCCCCACAAGTCGGGAGTAATTTGACCAGTTAGTACCAAACGAAAATTCGAGCGTGATTCCTGAGGCCACTCCCATCACGAAAATGAGCGCGAGAATTTTTATTAAAAATGATGAAATCCTTTTATAAAGCTCGTTGTTTCGTTTAAGCCAAAGCGTCTCAAATATCAAAATCAAAAGCCCCAAGCCAAACGTAAGTGGGGGAAATAAAAAATGAAATCCTGCTGTAAAACCAAATTGAATTCGGGACAAAAGTACCGGATCCATAATGCACCTCATTCTTCTGGTTCGAATGCGCTTTTATCTACTCCACAAACAGGGCATACCCAATTGTCGGGTAGTTTTTCAAATGGTGTCCCCGGCGCAACCCCCGAATCGGGATCGCCTTCTGCTGGATCGTAAACGTATCCACATACTGAACACTTGTACTTTTTCATTGAAGTCCTCCTGTAATGTTGTTGGGTGGCAATGTGTCTCCTTCTGCAAGCTGATATCCCATAGTTTCTAATACATCCTTTATTTTTCGAAAAGAAAAATTTCCTCTCACTTCAACGGTTTTATTGACAATGTTGACATTAACTTCGGTAATGCCCTCGATTTGCCGAAGCTCATTTTCAATCTTCGCTTTGCAATGCGCGCATGAGATGTTTAACACTCTGAATGTCACGTCCGCCTCACTTCCCTTTTTGTTGGCAACTACGGCAGGTGCCATAAAAGTTAATATGACAAAAATCCACAGTAAATTGCTCGAAAAGATCCTTTGGAATCTTTGGCAATGGCAGTTGAAACATCACATCGATTATTTTCCCACAACTGGTACACATCGCATGGTGATGGGATGATGTGTCGGGATCGTAATGGATGCGTTCGCGATCAATGGTAAGCTCTCGCAGCGAACCGAGCTGTACCATCGACTTGAGGATGTTGTACACTGTGGTAAAGGAAATATGCGGATAGTCGCGCGTGAGAGCGGAAAAAATATCTTCCGCCGTGGGATGGGTCTTGTTGCCATCGAACAGTTTAAACACCGCAAGCCGCTGTGGGGTTATCTTTAGCCCAGCGCTTTGAAAGCGTTCGGTTGTCGTTTTGATGAAATCCATCGCTTTTAAATTGGAATGACTACAAATTAAAAAAAATTATTATTTTGTCAACATTTTTTTAATCTTCAATCCGATTTCATTCTATGGGAAAAGAAAAATTTGTGTATGGCGAATTTACGGACATCTTTGATTTGATGCACATTGGTACGGTTTTGTCGTTATGTCCATCTACTGCGAAGATGTGGCGTTTGCTTTTTTAATTTGTAAAATTTTACAATGAATGGTAAGCGCATTTTCATTTGGGCTGAAGGCAAATGAGTCACCGTCACCATATCGAAAGGCAATGATTTGATACGAAAGCAAAATCAGTTGGCCATGGCCCAACGATGCAATCTGCGCTGCAATTGCTTCATCGGTAAAATCTTTCTTCGCTATGCCTGCAAGGAAATTGGTAGGGGTATGGTAGCGAAATACTATTTCAGGAAGCGCGTATTCGATGTCTGCATCGCTTTTCCCTTTTTGTGCAGTTCTGTGCACAACAAGGCACTGTGGGCAGTGAGAGGATTTTTTAAAAAGAAACTGGTCGTTCGCATGCACGATTTTCCCAACGCCAAATTCGCGGCTGAGAATTTCATACGCGTCATCGCGCAATTTTTTTATGCAGATGGGGCATTGTTCCACAGTGCTTTCGCCGAGCATGTGCAATGCGCGTTCAAGCGGGGTAATGGTGTGTCGTGCGGGGATGCGCAATTGAGTAGCGTTAAGATCAAAACAACCGAAATTGTTTTCGTCATATCAGTTTTCTTTTAGATATTTCGAAATGAATTCGTAAATCCCTTTTCGGTATATTTCGAAGCTTTGTAAAAAGCCGGTATTGTGATCGCCGTATATTTCAAGAAATTCTTTTGGTTGGCGCGCTGTTGTGTAGAGTTCTTTTCCATGCGCGAAAGGAATAATTTCATCATCGCGGCTGTGTACGATGAGCACAGGAATATTGATGCGCGAAAGGAATTCTTTTGTAGGATACTTGTAGGTCAAAATTGGAGAGAGAAGAACAAATCCCACACAATAATCGCGCGCAAGCGCTCGCGTGGAAGTAAAGGCCGATTCGACAATGAGCATTTTTGTGGGACGTTTGTGCGCTAAATATGTGGCAATTGCTCCACCAAGCGAGTGACCGTGAACAATGATGCGCTGAGGAGATATGCCCATGGTATTTACGAGATAATCCCATGCTCCTTCTGCGTCAAGATATGTTCCTTTTTCGCTTGGCGTTCCTTCGCTTTTACCATACCCGCGATAATCGAAAATAAATACATCGAGCTGTAAATTGTGAAGCGTGTGGATGATTTGTAGCCGATGTGAGATGTTGCCCGCATTCCCATGGCAGTGTATCACAGTTGCTCGACTTTCTGGATGTGGAATAAACCACCCGTGCAGCGTTGTCCCATCGGCTGCGCGAAACAGCACTTCGTCGTATTCGAGGCGAATGTCTAATGGCGATGCAATGAGTTTTCGGTCTGGGTGGTAGATAATCTCGCCTTGGCATGAAAAAAAGCCAAAAATTATCAGTAACACAAATATGTCCGTAACAAATCGTTTCATGAAAACTGCAGTAGATGCTTTCCCAAAGTTTGAAAACGCTTTCGCCCATTTTTGTTTATTCAAACCCCTTCGTCAATTATGTTTTATGCATTCGCTGTGGAGTTCCTTTTACTGTGAGCACGGCATTTCTTTGGATTTTGCAATTAAAAGTATGCATTTATTCCTAACAAAACATCTGCGTTTTCCTTCGCGCGGTCGAAAAGAGGCGATGCAGCCAATTCAAACTTTGTTTCAAGAATCATGCTCATGTTTGTAAAAAGTGCGATGCCGACCGTGCAATGCAATGTTCCTTCGTGGGATTGCGAGGGAAATGCGTGGAATAAATCGCGGGCGTGAAGGTGAAGTTTCGCCACTCGTGCAACTTTAACAAGCATGCCGCATGAGATGCCGCCGGCGATAAAATAGTGATTTTCAATATTTTTGCCAAAACCAAAATCCATTTCTCCAAGGGTATACAAAATTCCGACGGGAGTATCCCATGCAAAACCTCTGCCGGGGTTCATAAATGCAACGAGCGGTGTATGGTCATCGAGTGCAAAAACGCGACGCAAGCCAGTATTTACTTTCCAGGAAACTGCACGGATGAACGCGTCGTTTGGCGTGAGCGAAAAAAGGTTGATTATTTCCCAGCGCTGCACGGAAAATTTCTTTTCGAAATCGTAATAGCGTACCGAAATATCGCTAAATACAATTTGGCCGCCTTCGATGTAGCCGTCATCGGGATCGAGAATGGTGTGATAGGCGGGGCGAATTCGAAACTCCTGATATAACGATTTTCCCATACTTCCAGTTCCAAAAAATGCGCGCGCAGAGCGATGTCCGCTTTCTGGTGTTGCAGAAGTTGTGGTGAACAGTTCTTCATTTGGTCCATTGAGCGCGCTTCGAACATTTAAAATATCGATAAAGCGAGTGGAATATTCCTCTTTTGAAATCTTTTCATCGGCGTATTGGTACCGAATGTATTCGGTGAGTAGATCGGCAATATATGCTTTTTCTTTGTGCGAAACGCGTGCGGATTGTATTTCTTTTGGCGCGATCTTTTTTTGAATGACGCCAACAGCCAATTTTTCGCCTTCTGGGCTTAGTTTTTTAGCGAGGGAGCGGATTTTGGTCACGCGTGAAGGACGAAAGTCAATCGCTTCGATAAGACCTGCATCTTTTATTGCACGAATGGTATCGACAGGAATTACCCAGGTTGGTATTTTTGTGTAAAATCGATCGGTGAGCTTAAGCGAAGGGCGTGCAACGTCTAAAAGAAATAAAATGTTGTATGAACAATTTTCGTCGAAAAAGTAGTAGTGCGAATAAATGTTTTCAAGTTCGAGTATGTGGTATATCATCGTTCGCACTTCTTGCTCGGTGAAGGTAAGCCGATATTCCCAAATGTCCCGTTTATCAAAATCATTGTACTCCTGTACTTTTGCGTAATAGGGCAAAATGTTGAAATAGCCGTTGTAAAAACCGAAGATCCCTTTTGCGGCGAGCATTACCATCCAGCTCTCTTGCGTATGAGCAGAATAGTCGATCGCATGGGCTAGAAGTTTACTGCGGTTGGCAGTTTCGATTGATAGAAGCGTGTGCCCGAACATCGACGCGGGGCTGTTTATATTTGATGCGGGGAATACCAGCGTTGCAGTTTTCGGTGCGATTTTATCGATGAATTGTTCGATTTCATTGCATCCTTTCATCGGGATTTTGGTCTCATCGATAGTGAGCATCTCCTTTAGCCAGTGGTATCGGGCAATAAAACGGCAAACGGGATGCTTTTCTCCGCTTTTAGGTTGTGAAAAAAATGCCCGAATTGTTGCGTGCAATTCCGCTTGTGGATTTGTTTTTCCATCAGGTGAAAGAAAAAATTTTGGATCATCGATGAGGCTTTGTGTTCCCCAAAATGTTTCTTTGTAGTGCACAAGTGCGCGCCATCCATCGTGAGCGTGAAGGGAAAGGCGGTTTGCCCGATCAATGAGGAGTTGAACGTACTTTTGCTCGTCTGGAATAGAAAGTGCTGATTGTGTAGTAAGTAATATAACGCATAGAATTATAACGCATAGAATAAAAAAAGATGCGAGCGCTTTTATGCGCTCGCATCTTTTTCCCATAGAAAATTTGCACACGGATAATTAGCTCGAACGAATAACTGACTCGATGTTACGAATCACTTCATCGTGAGTCACATTTGGAGAAGTGAAAATCCGTGAGAAGTTTCTTTGAAGCTTTGAATAAAATGCGGCACGATCATTTTCGCGAACGTCCATTAACACCGCAAGCGTATTCAAGTATTCGCCACTGCCTCGCGCCACGTCTATTGCCAAACTGTCGAGATTTTCTGCCACAAATTGGTTAAGGCGCTCATTGTACACGAGGCTTGAGAAGCGTTGGCAGTTCGATGTGCCTGTGGTAATTCCAAGATACTGCGTGTACGTTGATTGGTTGGTTGTCGCCGCAAGCGTTTGAGAAATGAGCCCATTTCTTCCTTGAAAGATCACTGAGCCAAGACCGCATCCCGTATTGGATTGGTTCGCAAACGCCGCGGTAAAGGCACCGACGAATGCAATAATAGCGACAACAGCAATTAGCTTTTTCACAAAGTACCTCCTTTTAATTAAAATTTTTTTATAGGATTTGTTATTTATGTGGTTAAAAGTAGATAGTATCCAAAAAAACTGTCAAGAAAAAAATCATTATAATAACAATTTTTAAATTGCACGCTGCGCCATGCATTGATAATGTTTATGGTTAGTATGGTAATGAACAGTACTGACAGTAAAGTTTTAGAGTTCATTCATCGCAATAAACTCATTTTACCACACCAACGGGTTCTTTTGTCCCTTTCTGCGGGTAAAGATTCCATGGCACTTTTGCACATTTTGCGCAATTTGTGCGAAAAGCTTTCGTGTTCGTTGGAAATCTTCCATCTCAATCATTGTGCGCGAGGTCTTGAGTCCGATGGCGACGAATCGTTTATTGTTCAGCTCGCAGAGTCGTATAATATTCCCTTTACGATTAAGCGCGTTGATGTACGGCGCAGCAAGCCTGCAAAATCTTCGTTTGAAGAACATGCCCGTTTGGTGAGATACCGCCTTCTTCACGAAGTGCGATTGGAAAGAAATTGCGATATTGTCGCGACTGCCCATACGATCGACGATTCAATAGAAACGGTGCTCATGCGCCTTTTTCAAGGAACAGGCCTCTTTGGAATTTCAGGGATTGAATTCAAAAGGGATTTTATTATTCGTCCGCTTTTGTGTCTCACACAGGATGAAGTATATTCCTATCTTATCGAAAATGGCATTCTGTGGCGAGAAGATTCATCGAACAGGGATATTTCATACGTTCGCAATTATGTGCGACATGTCGTTTTACCAAAAGTGCGCGGTCGTTTTCCTCAGTATCGCAATGCGATAATGCGGCTTTCCGATATTGTACGCGATACATGTGCCATTATAGATCTCCTTATTGAACAGCAGTACGGTAAACTATATCGCTGGACAAACGATGGGATGATTGTTGAAGTGGGAAAAATTTCCCAGAATGAAATGATATGCCGGCATCTGATCGCACGTGCGTTTCATGAACTTGGCTTGCCATTGCGGAAAACTGCAGTTGACGATATTGTGCGAAAACTGAAAAGTCAGCGACCGAATGTTCGCGTGTTCGAAGGAAAAGGTTTGCAAGCAACGAAGATGCGAGATGGAAACAGCGCTGTGCTTTACATCAGCCAGTGCAGAGATGCAATTGCAGATGAGTGGTGCTATCGAATTTCGCTGGAGTCGCTGCCCTGTGTTGTTGAAATAAAGAAGGCGGGCATAAAATTAGAAATTTTTTATTGCGATGAGGAGTTTTTTTTGTTGCATAAAGGAAGCGTAGAAATTGCATTCATCGCGTTAGACAATAATAAAATATCTTTGTTGATTCGGAACAGAAAACCAGGCGATGAGATTGCGCTTTCGTTTGGGACAAAAAAAATTAAGAATTTGTACATTGAGGCAAAATTATCTTTTATTCAAAAAAAAAGAATACCAATTGTTGAGGTCGAGGGAGTAATTGCGGCAGTTCTTCTCGGCATTGCAGGGAAAGGGCATAATCGAATTTCACGCGATTTTATGGTCACAAAAAGCTCGAAAAAAATACTTGCAATTAAGGGGGTATAATCAGTAGGGTTTGGGTGTGCGAATTTTTATCAAAAAGCATTTTTAAGTATGTGTGAAATTAGCGATCCAATTTAATTTTGCTCGTTTATGTGAAGAGCGCTATATTTTACACTGGAATTGGAGAAGCGATGGTGTATTTGAACTGTGAAAACATTTTGTGCAACAATCTTCATGGCGTTTCAATGAAAGGCACTTCGCAAATTGGGCAAATAGTTTTGTGAGGGATTTTATGGGAAAGGCTGGCAAACAAATTGCCTTATTGCTTTTGATTGGGGTGTTGGCGGTTGCCTTTTTTCGCCTTAGCGATTATTCGCGCCCCCGAGTCGAAAGGCTTAAATATAGCGATTTTATTCGCCTTGTAAAAGAAAATCGGGTGCGCACCTCAATTGTGGTTGATGGCAAGCGAATTTCTGGAATCTTTATGAAAAATGACAAAGCGGCACAATATGAGACTGTTATTCCGTATGAGGATCCAGAACTGATTAAGATGTTACTGGCAAACAGAGTGGAGGTGCAGGGGGAAGAAACCGATGATAATTTTTTTCTCAAAGGATTGCTCCAGTTTTTACCGTGGTTGGTGTTCTTTGGGCTCATTTGGTTTTTAATGATACGACAGATCCAGGGAGCAGGCAATCGCGCAATGTCATTCGGCAAGAGCCGCGCACGCCTTAATCCCGAAACGAAAAATAAAGTGACGTTTGCCGATGTTGCTGGTGTTGATGAAGCGAAAGAAGAATTGAAAGAAATTATCGATTTTTTGAAGGATCCCAAAAAGTTCGTAAATATCGGGGCAAAGATTCCTAAAGGCGTGTTGCTCATGGGACCTCCAGGTACCGGAAAAACGCTTTTAGCACGTGCAATTGCCGGCGAAGCCGGGGTGCCCTTTTTTTCGATAAGTGGGTCAGATTTTGTGGAAATGTTTGTGGGAGTTGGTGCATCGCGCGTTCGCGACCTTTTCGATCAAGGAAAGAAAAATGCGCCGTGCATAATTTTCATCGATGAGATCGACGCAGTTGGAAGGCTTCGCGGTGCAGGCTTAGGCGGTGGGCATGATGAACGCGAACAGACGCTCAATCAACTGCTCGTAGAAATGGATGGATTTGAAACGAATGAAGGAGTCATTATTATTGCAGCGACTAACCGACCCGATGTGCTCGATCCTGCACTTCTTCGACCCGGCCGATTTGATCGACAGGTAGTGGTGGATATTCCCGACATTCGAGGCCGCGAGAAAATTTTGGCAGTTCACTGTAAAAAAATCCCGCTTTCGCGGGAGGTCGATTTAAAAGTGATTGCGCGAGGCACCCCTGGTTTTACGGGAGCTGATTTAGCAAATTTGGTTAATGAAGCGGCGCTTCTTGCGGCTCGTCGAAATAAGAAGCGCGTTACGATGCAGGAAATGGAAGATGCAAAGGACAAAGTGCTCATGGGTCCAGAACGCCGTTCAATGCTCATCAATGACGAAGAAAAGAAAGTCATTGCATACCATGAAGCCGGGCATGCAATTTTGGGTATTGTGACCGGCAATGATCCCGTTCACAAGGTGACTGTGATTCCGCGAGGAAGAGCGCTTGGCCTTACCTTACAGCTTCCGAAGGAAGAAAAGCCTATACATCCGAAGAGTTATTGG
>JAOAAF010000063.1 GCA_026419015.1 Spirochaetota bacterium | reverse complement strand
TTTATCCTTGACATACTGCGAATATGTAAGCAGAGCTTCAACATTGTTATCTTGGATTATGATGATATTTGATTGATTTTCTATAATGTGGCGCAGTTGCGAGTTATTTTCATTTATTTGAGACGTGTTATAAACCGCATTGAATGCAATTGCACCGATAATCAGCGCAATGATAGAAAACTTTAACCCAATAATTGAGAATGTCTGTCGAAGTTGGAATTTTTTGTCGATTAAATATTGTGTGCGTTTATTCATCGATTTCGTCTCCAGATTACATAGTTCGTAAAAATGGAAAGTATTCATTTCATCTGTGTCAATAATTTTTCAAACAGATGGGGTGATGAAATAAGATGAAATAAACACTAAAATGCAAAATTATCGCAATTAAAATAGGGAAAGGTAATACTTATGAGATATATCATCGCAACAATAATATTTTGTTCTCTTCAACATTTCGCATATGCGGATATATACGTAATCTGCTATCATTCATTTCTCGGCAAACAGACTGTCCCATACGATTTTTCTATCGAAGAGGTAAAAGAACATCTTGAATTTTTCAAAAAAAATGGATTTCGTTTTATTACATATCGAGATCTTATTTCTGGAAATCTCACAAAAGGGAAAAACATTCTGGTCACCATTGATGACGGAAATCACAGCGTCTACAACGCATACTTCGAGGTATTCAAACCAATGGGAATCAAACCTTTGTTATCAATCTATCCAAATATAATTGGGAAAAAAGAATATGCGATGAACTGGGAACAATTAAAAAGATTAGTTAATGAAGGTTGTGAAATAGCTTCCCATGGTTTTTTTCATTTAAAATTAAACAAGCAGTTGTATGTAGCACGCAAAAAAGAATTTTTACAAGAAATACAAAAATCTAAAAGAATTCTTGAAGAAAAATTAGGAATTGTTGTTACTAGCTTTGTTTACCCATTTGGTTTGGTTGCTGATGAGACAGAAAAAGAATTGCGCAATGCAGGCTACAAAACAGGTTTCACGATCATCGCAAAGCCCATAAAAATTTCTCAATTTCAAAATCAAAACCCATTTCGCCTTGGACGTTTTATGTTCACACGACCGCTTGCAAAATCGCATCTTGCTCATATTGCAAGACTTGCGCAATCGCATGAAACAAAGACGATTACGCGAGATGATGACAAAATCTCATTGTGTTTTACCGCATCAAATGTATTTGCGAAAGATAATTTACACACAAATGCGATGCGCGCATCGCAATCTGTAAATCGAAATCAATGCAATAAAACAATACTAAATAAAACATCTTCTTCTGATAAGCCACAAAAGCAAAAGGACGAAACAAATAAAAAACGCAATCGTTCGCAATTGCATAAAATTGTTTTGCGAAAAGAGCATGAAGAAAAGTTATCTAAATCCGATGTGCTACAGCCACTGCAACATCAAGACATCGATGTAGTATATCGCTTGAGCAAATTTTCTCCATTAGAAATTTCAAAGCCTTCGAAGCAACAAAAACGTAATGAGAAAATCAGTACCCAAGGTGCATCCCGTGAATCGGAACAATTACACCCATTGCGGGAACAATGGCAAAAATCAATATCACAACACATAATATTTTATACCAAGATTTTAACGCTTCATGTCAGCACACTGCACGCTACGGTAGATAAAATTGCAAAAGGCATAAAATCTTTGATGCCTAAACAATAGAAAAATAATTTTTTATTTCTTGACATTCGTGTTACTCCGTCGTGCAAATGATTGACAACGCGAATATACATATTTTTTCATAAAAAATGATTATCACCATGGTACATCGCATTCGAAAGCCATTTATCATCGCCTGTAGTTTATGTGCCTTTTTTAGTTTCCTTTATGGCAACGAGATTTTCTCGACGAAAAATGCGATTTATTATAATAAACAGGGATGGGATTCATTAGAAAAAGACGATCCGCGAAAGGCCATTCTCTATTTTAAACAAGCGCTTCGTCAAAATCCTAACTATCGCGAATCGCTCATCGGAATGGGGAAGGCGTATTTAAAAACAGAAGCGTATGAAGAAGCATCAAAATTTTTTGAGAAAGCATTTCGTATTGATTCCACAAACCCAGATATTACCACTGGGTTGGGAATTGCGATGACGGGTTTGGGGAGATATTCCGAAGCAATTGAGTGGTTTGAAAAATCATTGCAACGTAACGCCAATGATATTGATGCGCATTACGGCATTGCACAACTCTATTTTGGGATGGGAAATGATCTTTGGACAAAACGGAAGCTTGAGACAATTTTTAAAATTAATCCATACCACTACGATTCACTCGTGCTTTTAAGCAATGTTAAAATTCGCGAAAGGCGATTTTCCGATGCAATGCATGCACTCGAAAGAGCAATTTCTGCATTTCCCCAGCGCCCCGATGCGTATGTGGCATTGGGAAAGCTCCATCTTGCAAAATACCGCGCGACGAATGACGACGATGAATTAGGCGATGCAATACGAGAATTTCAGAATGCGCTTTCCAAACAAACGGATAATGCATTTGCACACAGATATCTTGGTATAGTGAGTTTACTAAAAAAGGACTATGAAAATGCAGTTACGCATTTCACTACAGCAAAAAATGCTCTCGCAGAAAACGCACCTACGCATTACAATTGTGCACTTGCGTATGACAGGTTAGGTGTAATACACATTGCTCATGAAAATTTTTCAAAAGCCATCAAACGATTTCCATATGATAGTTTTTTATCTGCAGGGTTTGAGGATTTTCTTATTGCACGCGAGTTTAAAATGGGAAATCCATCGCGCGTGCGCCAAAGCGATATTCATTATGAGAAAGCCATTAAAGCTCAAAAGTACAATTTGTTTGATCTTGCTCTATTGCACTGCCGACGTGCGGTTCTTCTCAATCCAATGAAACTTGAAGCGCGAAAGTTTATCAAAGATTATTATTATACGCAAGATTATTATTCCATGTATCTCGATGAACTCAAAGATATGGAACGAATTTTCCCTGAGGAGGGATTTCAAGAAACGCTCAATATTGCAATTCTTAAACGAAGAGATAAGTTATATTACAAAATTGGATTTGGTCATGAGACGATACCCAGGGACATTCCTTCCGTCTTGGTGCTCGATTTTATGCCACAAAACGTTGTTCCATTATATTTTGATGCAGGGAGAATTATTGCAAATCAAATTACTTTTGCGTTATCCCAATTTGGGAGGTTGAAACCGATTGAGGTAAAAGATCGCGAAAACATGCTCGGTACAATAACATTCGACGATGAATATGTTGAAAAAAATATTAATAAAATTCACACTTTAACTCAAGAAGGGAAATTGCCAAAAGTTGACTTTATAATTTTTGGCCGTTTTCTTGAAGGTGCCGATCAAATATCGTCCAATTTTAGCCTTATGAATTTCCATACTGGAGTCATTATTGGAGATTTTGCAATCGCTGAAAATGGTCACGATGCTCTACAAAAATTTGCAATAAAAGCCGCGCGAAAAATTTACGAGTTTATCCCATACAGTGGTCGTGTGCTTAAACATTCCGAAGATAGTACAATAGTTAACTTAGGTCTTTTCGATGGAATCGAAAAAGACAATCTCCTTGTGATATTTAAAAAACAACCGTATGGCGAACGAGGCGCGCTTTTGCACACAAAAAAAATTCTTTTAAAAGTAACAGAACCGGATACTTTTGTTTCCTCTGTTTCTCCGATCAACAATAACGACTCCGAGCTTATTGAAATAGGCGATGTTGTCTATCCTTTACAAAAGCGGCGGGCAAAGAGACTGGAATAAATCCATCATCGAAAAACTATTACGGACGAATTTTTCTTTACACAAATTATGTTAGATTATCCTAAGAAAGTACTTGACATAAAACATTTGCAAGTATAGTAAACCTAAAATTTAAAAAGGAACAGCAGTATGAAGTTGAAAGATGCGCGCGAAGATGGTTTTTTCAACAATTCGGGATTAAGTGCCCATATGGAAGACTATCTCGAAACGATTTCCATGCTGGCGCAAAAGAAACGCGTTGTCCGTGTGAAAGATATTGCGAAAAAGCTCAACGTCAAAATGCCGAGCGTCACTGTTGCATTGCAAAAATTAAAAGAACTCGGTTTAATAAGTTACGAAAAATATGGTTTTGTCGAACTTACCGATGAAGGGGAAAAAATCGCAAAACGCGTGTATAGCCGACACTCCTGCTTAGCAGATTTTTTCGAAAATGTTTTGCGAATAAGCAAAGTTGAAGCAGACAGCGAAGCGTGCAAGGTGGAACACCATCTCTCGCCGCAATCATGCCGTCAATTAAAGCGGTTGGTTGATTTCGTCAATTCAAGTGAAACCGATGGAAAGTGGAAAGATGATTTATTCGCAAAAATGGACGAACGACAACTATGCGAACTGAAGGAAGGTGACCGTGCAGTAATTGTTCGAATCGATGCGCAAGGAGAATTGAAAAAACGTCTTTTGGAATTAGGATTTAAAAAAGGCGAGCAGGTTGAACTAATTCGCTATGCACCCCTTGAAGATCCCCTTCAGGTTAAAATCAAACGTTACAATGTTTCGCTTCGCATCGATGAAGCAAAAACGATTACCGTGATGCCAGTAAAAAAATTAGAATCAAATGCAAACCGATAAGATAATACGTGCCGGGTTAGTAGGCAATCCCAATTGCGGCAAAACAACAATTTTTAATGCGCTCACCGGACTGCATCAAAGGACGGCAAACTGGAGCGGCGTGACAATTGAAAAAAAAGAGGGTATAGCGCGATTTGGCGAATTGACCATTAAAATAGTTGATTTACCTGGAATTTACAGCCTTTCCGCATATTCGCTCGAGGAAATCATTGCGCGTAACTACATCATCCATGAACAACCCGACGTAATTGTAAACATCGTTGATGCGGGAAATTTAGAGCGCAATTTGTACCTTACCGCCCAGCTAATTAACATCGGCGTCCGTGTCATTTTAGTGTTGAACATGTACGATGAAGCCCAGGACCAAGGAATTGAATATGATACCGAAAAAATGTCGCTTTTGCTCGGCATGCCAGTTGTGAAAACAGTGGGCACAAAAGGGGAGGGCATTCGCGAACTTTTATCTACCATCGTAGCGGTCGCGACAAACATAGAAAAAAACATCCGCTCGATTCAGATCAACTATGGCGAAGATATTGAAACCGAAATAAAACAAATACAAAACAAAATTGAAAAAGAACGCACAATTGGAATGCGATATTCTACCCGATGGCTTGCACTGCGCCTGCTTGAGAATGACACAGATGTATTCGAAAAGCTTCGTCCATATCCAAATTATGGCGATATTGTTCAACAAGCCAAAATATCGAGAGAGATAATTGAAAAAAAATATGGAGATGAAATCGAGATTATCATGGCTGAACGACGACAGGGATTTGTGACGGGACTTCTAAAAGAAGTAACTCTTCGCATTAAGGAATCGAAACCTGACATTTCTGAACGGATCGATAAAATCGTTATGAATAAGTATTTCGGGTATCCCATTTTGCTTTTCCTGCTCTGGGTGCTTTTTCAGTCAACATACGTGCTTGGGGAATATCCAAGAAATCTCATTGAAAAAAGCGTACATGGGCTCATTGCCATCGTGACTGCGATTTTGCCCGATGGATTTGCAAAAAGGCTTCTCACCGAAGGAATTCTCGCGGGAGTTGGAGGGGTTGTGGTGTTTCTCCCTAACATTCTTATCCTTTTTTTAGGAATAAGCTTTCTGGAAGATACTGGCTACATGGCCCGGGCCGCTTTTATTATGGACAAAATTATGCATAAACTCGGGTTACATGGGAAATCGTTCATTCCGCTGGTGATGGGTTTTGGATGCAATGTACCTGCAATAATGGCGACCAGATCGCTTGAGAATACGCGCGATCGCATCATCACTGTGCTTGTAAATCCATTCATGAGCTGTTCTGCCCGACTCCCAGTATATGTATTGTTTGCAAGCGTGTTTTTTCAACAATATGCTGGTACAGTGATTTTATCGCTCTATTTTGTTGGAATGATCATGGCATTTATTTCATCAAAAATTTTTCACATTCTCTTTTTTAAAACGAAAACTGCTCCCTTTGTGATGGAATTGCCTCCATACCGCCTTCCTACGGTACGCGCAATTTTGCTACACATGTGGAATCGCTCTTCGCAGTATCTTCGAAAAATGAGTGGCATCATCTTACTATTGTCGATCATCGTATGGCTTCTTTGCGAATTCCCACAACATAACGATAGCCAATTAGCGTTCCCCAATGAACACAGTTCGCCTGCCATCACAAGGCAGGATATGAATGCGAACAATCAACTTGCTAGTACCCAACGCGCGCTTGCGAACTCATACATGGGAAAAATTGGCTCCACAATTGCACCGCTGCTTGAACCATTAGGGTTTACATGGCAGATGAGCGTTGCGCTGCTTACAGGCATTGTTGCGAAAGAAGTGGTGATAAGCACGCTGAACATCTTTTATATGGAAAATCGAATGTATACTTCTCATTCCCGACCGCCAGATCTCGATGCTGCCTTAAAATCTGATTTTGCAATTACGCCATTAATAGCCTATGTGTACATGCTATTTGTGCTCCTTTATATTCCGTGCGTGGCAACATCCGTTGCAATTGGACGTGAGATTGGCTGGCAATGGGCTTTTTTCAGCATCGCATACAATCTGATTCTCACATGGATTGTGTGCTTCCTCGTCTATCGCATTGGCCTTCTTATCACCTGAGAAAAAATCTCGTCAATCGCACAGTGAGCCTGTCACTCACTTGTCCGATATATAACTTCCGATAATATATCTTATGTCGCATATAAGGATTGCAGCCGAAAAAAACGCTTGAAAAAAATCGAATATACTATACATTAGTATAGTAATAAGAAAACGATCCTAGGAGCAATGCTGTCATGATACATCGTTGCCGCATTGAAACCGTGTGGCGCTTTGCGTGCACATCATCTCGTGGCTTCCCGCTTTTTTTGGCAGCCATTCCGGCAGGATTTCCTTCTCCCGCCGACGATTACGTCGACCGCCATCTCGATCTTAACGAGCTTTTAATACGGCATCCCGCCGCCACATTTTTTGTACGCGTGGTTGGCGATTCGATGATCGGTGCTGGCATCCACTCTGGCGACATCCTTGTGGTCGATCGCGCATTGCCAGCCGAACACAACCGCGTGGTGATTGCCGCGCTCAACGGAGAACTTACCGTAAAGCGGCTATGGAAAAAAAACGGGAAAATTTATTTGGTGGCAGAAAACGGAGATTTTGAACCGATTGAAGTAACGCGCGAAATGCAATTTGAAATATGGGGAGTGGTCATCCATGTCATCCACTCGCTCTGATCGGGCAATTGCACTCGTGGACTGCAACAATTTTTATGTTTCCTGCGAACGCGTGTTTCGGCCCGATCTTCGCCACAAGCCGGTCATCGTGCTTTCCAACAACGACGGCAATGTCGTCGCGCGTTCGAACGAAGCGAAAAAGCTTGGAATTAAATTTGGTACCCCCTTTCACGAATGCCGCGACCTTATCGCGCAATACCAAATCCATGTGTTTTCGTCAAATTATGCGCTCTACGGCGATCTTTCCCATCGCGTAATGGAAACGCTTTCCATGTTTTCACCGCATATGGAAATTTATTCAATCGACGAAGCGTTTTTGGATATTAGCTTTGTTCCCGCATCGGAACGATTCGCATACGCCCAGCGCATTCAGCAGACAGTAGCCCAGTGGACAGAAATCCCTGTCTCTGTCGGAATTGGCTCAACCAAAACGCTTGCGAAACTTGCCAACCATTGGGCGAAGCACAGCGACAATGCATGCGGCATCTTCGATCTTACAAACTGTGGCAATTGTGACGAAATTTTAAAAAACACGCCGGTGGAAGAAATTTGGGGAATTGGCCACCGTTATGCGGAACTGTTAAAAAAACATGGCGTTTACAACGCATTGGCATTCTGCAAATTGCCCGATTTTTGGATTCGCACGCACATGACGATTATGGGACTTCGCACCGCGTGGGAACTTCGCGGCATCGCGTGCCTTGCGCTTGAAGAAGTGGCGCCTCCTCGCAAGGGCATTGTGAGTTCTCGTTCTTTTGGAATACCGGTGGAATCGTTCGAAGCGTTGCGAGAAGCCATTGTAAGTTATACGGCACGCGCTGCCGCAAAGCTTCGCCGCCAACGGAGTGCGGCATCCTTTTTAGGAGTGTTCGTGGCAACCAATCCCTTCGCGCGCGAACCGCAATATTCGAATTTCATTTCATATCGGCTTCCCCACCCTACGGCTTCAAGCTTTGTGCTCATCCGCTATGCCACTGAGTGTTTTGCACAAATTTATCGGAAGGGATTTCGCTATAAAAAAGCAGGCGTTATGCTTTCGGAAATCGTTGACGAATCGGCAACTACCTGTGGGCTCTTTGAATCGCCTCGCGAAGTTTTGCGACACCAACGCGTATTTACGACAATCGATGAAATCAATAAGCGATTTGGCAGGCAAACGATCTTTTATGCGGCAGAAGGCATTGAACAGCCATGGCAGATGCAGCGAAAATTTTTGTCGCCGCGCTATACCACCTGCTGGAAAGAAATTCCCGTGGTGCATGCCAACTAAAAAAGAATTGCCATCGCAGTTGACTGTGCTGGATACTGGAACCACGGAGTGCAAACTGTGGAACGAGTCCCTACGAAACAGGAATGCTGTCAGCTCATGCGAGCGCATCGCATGCTTCCAAACATCATTTCGCATTCGAAGCAGGTAATGAAAATTGCATTGAAGCTTGTTGACAATCTTGCCGATGGATGCCACATAAACCGCGCACTGGTAATTGCAGGTGCGCTCTTGCACGACATCACGAAAACCCGATCGCTTGAAACTGGCGAACGGCACGATGTTACGGGAGCTGAGTTACTTCGAAATATCGGATATCCGCAAGTCGCGTACATTGTCGAACAGCATGTGTTCTTCACAAATTTTAATGCCGAAGGCCCTCTTGAAGAACGGGAAATCGTGTACTATGCAGATAAGTGCGTGATGCACGATAAAGTTGTGTCCGTGCACCAACGGGTTGACGATCTCCTTAAGCGGTATGGCACTACGGAAGAACGGCGGCAAATGATTTTGAACAACAAAGCTCTCATCCTTGCGATCGAGAAAAAAATTAGCCGCTATTTGCGCGATGATATTCACCATATTGTAGGCGTATACATCGATGATGGGAAAAACAAATGAGTATCTCATCGTGGATTGTTTTGTCGATGAGCCAGCATGTTTCGGCGTTCCGCCATTCGTTGCTCCATATCCGCGCTATGTATATGGGGCACTTCGCGACGCGGGAATCGATCCGTCACGCATTGGATATTTGACAATCGAACAACTGCGAAAAAGCGATTTCATACTACCAAGACGATACGATGGGGTTTTCGTTATCGGCGGAGCGGTTGTGCCCGGGAAATATCTCCATGCGCGAATCGGAACGCATAAGGAAATTTCACTGCTTGTTGAACGAAATCATCAGTGCGCATTTTTTATTGGCGGCGCAGTAGGTCGTAAAATGATTGTGCCTGCATACCGCAACGCGAAAGAAATACAGGGCGATATTGAATATTTTGCCTATGAGTTTGCGAAAGGGAATTTGTGCGAAGGAGAACGCACTGCGCGCGATATTGCGAAATGGTCGGTTTTGGGTGCGCCTCTCGTTCGCTTGCATCCTGAATTTCCTCATCTGATATGCGAAATTGAAACATATCGCGGTTGCCCTCGACAAGTAAAATGCAGTTTTTGCCAGGAATTTCGGCGACGCACTATATCCACCCGCACTCAAACCGAAATATTAAATGAAATCGATGCGCTTAGTGAGTGCGGGATTTCGCGTTTTCGCATAGGATGTCAACCCGATATTATTCAATATGGAGCAATGTTAGATGAATTTCGGCAAGGAATTCCACGACCTAATCCGAAAAAAGTAATATCGCTATTTGAGGAATTAAAAAAGCGCAAAACACAATACAGCTTTCAACTTTTGTGCATCGATAACGCAAATCCAGCAACGCTTGCCATTTTTCCCGATGAATCGGCCGATATTATTAATGCGATTGTGGAAGCGATTACTCCAGGCGATACGCTCGCTCTCGGAATTGAATCGTTTGATGAAAATGTAATCGCCTCCAATAATTTAAAAGCTTCGCCACAGCAATCTCTTTTTGCGGTACAACTAATAAATAAAATTGGAGGAATGCGCAAAGATGGCGTCCCACACTTATTGCCAGGGATTAATTTACTTCATGGACTTTTTGGAGAGCGACTTAATACTTTTAAAATTAATTATGAATACCTCATGCAAATTTTGAAAATGGGTTTGCTCGTGCGCCGAATAAACATTCGAACGGTCAACCGCATTGAAGGCACTCCTCTTTCAAAAAAACAATTTACTCTCTCAAATAGCGTTCGCAATCGCTATGAGTATTTTCGACAAAAAATTCGCGAAGAAGTGGAAAAACCGATGCTAAAAAAAATTTTCCCCGCTGGAACTGTTATGCGAAATCTACGACTTGAGCGCATTCATCATGGCTATTCATACGCACGTCAAATTGCAAGCTATCCAATTGCAGTAAAAATACCTTACAATTTTTCATCCGATGGTTTTTTCGATGCGATTGTCATAAATCATCAGGAACGATCGATTATCGCACTACCCCTTCCAATTGATATCAATTCTCTTCCTTTTACCGCGTTAAAACAGGTACCAGGAATTAGCAACAATGTGGCAAAAAAGATTATCGAACTTCGACCTTTTAAAAATCGAAACGAGATACGAAATATGTTCCCTCTTGTCCCAGAATGGCTATTGTAGATCATTTTGCGTTTTAAATTCATCTGAGGATTTGCCTATGCGCGCCTGCAATGCGAGACAATCGTAAATGACCAATGCGACCATCGATTCGATGACCGGAATTATTCTGGGAACAATGCATGGATCATGCCTTCCCTTTATTGAAATTTCAACGTTTTTTCCTTCGACATCCATTGTCCTCTGCATTTTCCCAATGGAAGGTGTGGGCTTTACAGCAATTCGCATCACGATATCTTGACCGGTAGATATTCCTCCAAGTATTCCTCCCGCATTGTTCGTAAGAAAAACTCCGTTTGCCATTTGATCGTTATTTTCGCTCCCTTTTTTGCGCGCTGCGTCAAATCCACTGCCAAATTCTATTCCTTTTACTGCTCCGATCGACATCACTGCCATGGCAAGGCGTGCATCCAATTTATAAAAAACTGGGTCGCCTAATCCAGCAGGGACACCTTGAACGATGCATCGCACGATCCCCCCTAAAGAATCGCGCATTTCCATCGCAAGCGCAATAGCCTCTTCCATTTCTTTTGCTTTATCGGGATCAGCTGCCCGTACGGGATTTTTCTCAATAAACGATTTTTCGATTTTATTGCCTTTTATTCCGCCAATTTCCTCTGCAAAAGCAAAAACATCAATGCCGCGTTCTCGCAACATCCGAAGAGCAATTGCACCTGCAGCAACTCGGGCAAGAGTTTCGCGACCCGATGAACGCCCTCCTCCTCTGTGATCGCGAATGCCAAATTTTTTCCAAAATGTAAAATCAGCATGGCCCGGCCGAAATACATCTTTTACGGCATTATAGACACTTGGATCTTGATCTTTATTATACACAATCATGCATATTGGAGTTCCAGTAGTCTTCCCATCAAATACGCCAGAGAGAATTGACACTGTGTCATGTTCTTGCCGAGGGGTAGTAACATAACTTTGTCCAGGTCTCCTGCGATTAAGTTGTGATTGAATATCTTCTTCTTTTAACGGAATACCTGGGAGCATGCCATCGATAACCGCACCCAACGCTTTGCCATGGCTTTCACCAAATGTTGTTACGCGTAAAATATGTCCAAATGTGTTTGGCGATGACGCCATGTGCGATAAGAAAAACGAAATCTGTTCAATTATGTCAGCCGCTGCAGAAGCTTCATTTTCTCTCGTAATTTCATAGACTATGTCGCAGAAATGCTCTGTGGCTTCGAAAATCTTTTCTACCCGCTGTGCAAATGTTTGTTTCGGATTTTCTGTCATCAAAAACGGGGGAATGCCAGTTTGCTGCAACCGCTCCCATAAAAAATCTATTGAAGCCTTCAAGAGGATAATTACGCTATTGCGACGAAGGCACAATCGATTTTTCGGGTTAAGCATCGTGCCTCCGCCAGTGGCGATAAGGCACCAATCCATCGCTGAGGCGCGTACAATTGCTTCTTGTTCGAGAATTCGAAAGTAGTCTTCACCAAATGTGGCAACAATTTCTCGACACGTCTTTGCATCGCCAGTCTTACTTTTGTGGATGAGTTCAATGAGGCTATCGGTTTCGATGAATTCGATATTCAATTCATCGCTGATTTTTGCACCAATCGTGGATTTCCCAACGCTTTTAGGACCTGTAAGAACAATCTTCATTTTTATGAAATTATAAAATTTTCATTAAAAAAATTTCACACTATCAATGCATAATTAATATTTTCGCCGTTCCTTATTGTGATTTAAGCGATTCATAATCGCAACGGCAAAAAAGCCTCCGATTGCCGCCGCAATGATGTTCACGCCCGCATCGCGCGCGAGAAATGCTAAAATTTTTGCGGTAATATCGTAAAAGAGCTTATCTAAAATAAACGCACCAATCAACGCGCCAATCACGCCGATAACAAAACCACCAATGTATCCACCAAATAGATCTCGCATTTTGTAATAATAGAAATACCATGACACAACCGCCCCAATTGCTAATAGTATACCAATCGAGCGGACAATAACCCATAGGTCGTGTAACCAATCCATGTATACCTCTCACCCAATTTTAAGATTTTGTCACAAAAAGTACACTGGCCCTTTTCCCATTCTTATTATTTTCGGTTCATCTTCTGTAAAATCGATTATCGTTGATGGCTCTGATATTTTAGGACCACAATTGATTATTATGTCAACTTCATTTCGAATTTGTTTATTTAGTGACGTTGGTTCAATTATATACGTTCCATCGTCAAGGTTTACACCAGCCGAAAGAATTGGCCGTCCAAGCGTTCTTACCAATTCAAGCGCTACTTCGTTGTTTGGTACTCGAACGCCGATTGTTTTTTGATTGGTAATTGCAATTTTTGGGACAGCTTTTGATGCCTTAAAGATAAACGTGTACGGTCCTGGAAATACTTTTTTCATTATTTTAAACGCGCGATCGGGAATGTTACGCGCATACATGTGCAATTGGGCAATATCCGAAAATATGAAACTAAGCGGTTTATTTTTTGGTATCTTTTTTATTGCATATATTCGTTCAATAGCGCTTTTCTGCAATATATCACACCCGTATGCGTAAACCGTATCAGTCGGATATATCATCACTGCGCCGTTTGCTAGTTCATCCACAATTTTATTTATGAGTCGCTTTTGTGGGTTTTTTTCATGTATTTCGAAAAGTAACACTGAGTTGCTCCATCCAAACAATTTTCGTGAGAATGCAATATCAAAAACACTACAAAAAATAACAATAAAAAAAAGCTTTTGCAAGAGTGGGCCTTGCAAAAGCCTTCAACCTGGTAATGCAACAATAGGAGTGTTATGACATTAATGAAAATCGGCAATTTTCGTAAATAGTTTAACAAATTTCTTGCTCGTGACTGAAGAGGAATTTTTATGGAATCATACATTTGAAGGAATCAATAACGTTTGAAAACATAACGTGAAAGCGGTGTTTTTGTGTTTGAAAATATATTTTGTTTCCGCAGAATGAGAAAAATCAATTGACATTTAATCGATATGGATTTATATTGATAACAATTAGTGAAGGATTTCGTATAATGAATGGTTATTTTGGAAAGATTCTGCATATTAATCTTACCCTGCACAAAGTCCGCATAGAAGAATTTAATGCGAATTATGCGTCGAAATTTATTGGGGGCAATGGATTTGCGGTGGATATCATTTCCCAAACGATTCATCTCATTGAATCGCCCTTTTCTGAAAATAACGTCATTGTTTTCGCATGCGGACCTTTTACTGGTTCACCCGTCTGGGGATGCGGCAGAGCACACGCAGCAACGATTTCGCCGCTTACTGGGCTTTTTGGCGATTCAAACTTTGGAGGAAATTTCGCATCGATGCTGAAATCAACCGGATACGACGCGGTGGTAATTTCTGGCAAATCTCCTACTCCGCTGTACGTATTCATCAACGAAAATGAAGTTACATTTCACAAAGCTAATTCTTTGTGGGGGCTGGATACTTCGAAAACGATTGCCACGTTAAAATCTGAATTTGGAAATGTTTGTGAATGTGCAGTAATTGGACCAGCAGGCGAACATTTAGTTCCCTTTGCATCGATCATTGTGAGCGGAGCACGCGTAAGCGCAGCGGGCCGCATGGGATTAGGCGCGGTAATGGGTTCAAAAAATCTTAAAGCGATTGTGGTGATGGGAAATAAAAAATTGCAGATCGCATTTCCAGACAAACTTTCAAATTTTTTAAAAAATCGATTTTCGATTCTGCGCGATAACACAAAAGAACTTACTGAACTTGGAACACCGGTACTAGTGAAAATCATAAATGACCGAGGCATGCTCGCCTCGCGAAACAATCAGCGGGAAGTATTCGAAAAGTGGGAAGCAATAAGCGGTGAGCGCATTGCAAGGGAATTTAAAGTAAAAAACATTGCTTGTCGGTTATGTCCCATCGCATGCGGTAAATTGGTAAAGGTGAAAACGGGAAAATACAAAGGGCAAAGCGTAAAGATGCCCGAATTTGAAAGCATTTATGCACTTGCAACAATGTGCGATGATCCTGATATTGATTTCCTGTTTGAAGCAAATACGCTATGCGATGATCTCGGTCTCGATACCATTTCAACAGGCGTGACACTTTCGTTTGCTGCGGAGTGCCTTGAAAAGGAGCTGTGCGACGAAAAGATTTTTGGGACAAAAAAACTTTTTGGAAACAGCGCCGCTCTTTTGCAATTAATTAACGATATTGCGTATCGACGTGGTGCCGGTGAGATTCTTTCTCTCGGCTCAGAGAAAATGGCCGAAGTGATTGGAAAAAATGCGCACGAATTTTTGTATTCGGTAAAAGGTCTCGAAATTGCTGGCCATTCAGCTCGTGGAATCCGCACCATGGGACTTGCGTATGCAACTTCGACTCGAGGTGGAAGTCATCACGATGCGCGCCCTCGGTACCCGCTTCCAGATTTTGAAATAAGCGCCGAGGAAATTGCAAAATACTGTGTGGAAAGCCAAAATTATACCGCACTTGGTGACTCGCTTGTGATGTGCCGATTTATTATGGAAAGGGGGTTTGGAAGGCATATAAACGAGGCAATTGCAGAAGCTTTTTACCTTGTCACCGGCTTTGATTTTAGCCCCACTACCCTTTCTGATGCTGGCGCGCGGATTTATACTTTCGAACGACATATAAACTGCTTGCGCGGTGTTTCTCGCATTAATGATACGCTTCCGTTTAGAGTGATGAACGAACCTATACCAAATGGTCCTGCCAAAGGCAGGTACGTTTCAAAAGACATGCTTAATCAACAACTCGATTTTTACTACAAGATTCGCGGGTGGAGTGAAAATGGCATCCCGACAATCGAAACGCTTCGAAAACTTGACTTAGAAGGAATTAACGATGGAAATAAGTAATATGTGGCAAAACTATAAAAGAATCATTTATTTCACTGTTGCCGTTGTTCTTTTTATTTTGATCCTTTTGCTTCCCGACGTGTCACCGATTACCGAAGGGAATCGGACGATACTCCTCTCGCATAAGGGGAAAATTTCACTTGCCGTGATGGCATTCACCGTTGTGCTTTGGGTGACAGAAGCTGTCCCATTCCCCATTGCGGGCCTCATTTCGCTTGCGCTTTTAACAATTTTAAAAGTGGATAATTTTAAAAATCTTGTTGCTGAGGGTTTTGGTAACTCAATTGTCCTTTTTTTCATTGGAGTGCTCATACTCTCCGCTGCAATTAATGCGACAAGCATCATGAAGCGAATTACCTTGATTCTTTTATATCGCCTTGGTCATCGCCCATCGCTTATTATCTTGACCTTTTTAATCACTGGCACTCTTCTTTCCGCTTGGATTACCGATATGGCAGTAGCTGCAATGCTTCTCCCTTTAGGACTTGGAATTCTTCGCAATGCAGGTGCCGAAAAACTTAAAAGCAATTTTGGCAAAGCTCTTATGATTTCGGCAGCATGGGGGCCTCTCATTGGCGGCATTGCGACTCCTGCAGGATGTGGACCTAATCCTCTAACGATAGGTTTCCTTCGAGATTTAGCTGGAATTGATTTTTCATTTCTTGATTGGAGTATCATTGGATTTCCTGCAGCAATATTGATGATTCCCTTTGCGTGGTGGATTCTACTTTTCTTTTTCCCTCCAGAAAATATTACGCTTTCAATATCTTCCCAAGAATATCAAACGCGGATTAATGAACTGGGAAGGATAACTCGAAAAGAAATATTTGTCATTGTGATTTTTATACTTACCATCACTTTGTGGATATTAGAACCGTTTATCAAATCATTTACAAATGGCGCAATCGATTACCTTGAAATTTCATTTGTGGCATTTGCGTGCGCATGTCTATTCTTTTTGCCGGGCATCGAAGTACTTTCGTGGAAGCACGCAGAAAGCGAAATAAGCTGGGGTGGAATCATTCTCATAGTAACTGGGCTTTCGTTAGGGATGGCAATCTACAAAACGGGAGCAGCTGAATGGATGGCATATGTTCTTTTTGGCTCCATTGGTTCGCTGCATCCGATCGCCATTGTCTTCGTTATTACCATCGGGGTATCGCTCATGAAAGTAATGTTTTCAAGCAACACGGTGACCGGAATCATCGTAGTACCCCTTCTAATCGCTCTTGCGAAAACTACCAATATTAGCCCCGCATTGCTTGCTATTCCCGCAGGAATTACCTCATCGCTTTCATTCATTCTCGTAAGTTCCACCCCAACAAACGTCATTCCTTATTCATCGGGATATTTTACAATCGTTGACATGGCAAAGGCAGGAATCATTATGACAATCTGTGCATCGCTATGCGTTACTGTATGCGTATATTTTTTAGGCAATGCATTGCATCTCATCTAATTTGGAGGCATCAATGAATTCAACACATGGGACCATCACCAACGACCACCTTGATGCTCTTGCAAAAGATTTTCGCTATATCATCACCGATATGATCTGCAGAGCGGGTTCAGGACATTTGGGAGGTGCGCTTTCACTTGTGGAAATAATCATAACGCTTTATTATCGAATCATGAAAGTCGAACCCCAAAATCCATTATGGGAAGAGCGGGATCGACTGGTTCTCTCGAAGGGACATGCTGGTCCAGTGCTTTACGTTGCATTATCTTTTAAAGGGTTTTTCCCGAAATCGTGGCTTGGAACATTAAACAAAGACGGCACTCGCCTTCCGAGCCATGTTGATCGATTGCAAACGCCAGGAGTTGATATGACGGCAGGTTCACTCGGACAAGGGCTTTCCTGCGCATGCGGGATGGCATTAGCTGCAAAAAAAGATGGCAAAACGCATCGCATTTTTTGCATCATAGGCGATGGAGAAAGCAACGAAGGTCAAATTTGGGAAGCAGCACTTTTTGCCGGGCACCATAAGCTGGATAATTTAATTGCAATTTGCGATTATAATAAACTTCAGATCGATGGACGAACCGATGAAGTGCTTACGCTTGAACCATTAGCGAATAAATGGCGATCGTTCAATTGGGAAGTATTTGAAATGGATGGTCATGATTGGGATGCAATATACGACACGATTACCCGAGCAATTCAATTTCAAGGGAAACCAAAAATGATCATCGCACATACTATAAAAGCAAAATGCCATTGTCAGTATGAAAATCAAGTGTCAAGCCACAACATCAAAGTCCCCGATGAGGCAACGTATCGAAAGGTTATGGAAGGAATTCCACACGATCGCGAAATTAATTATTGCGAGGATTGAACTATGGATTACTCAAAAATGGAAATGCGCCTTGTGTATGCGCATACCCTAAATGAACTCATCGAAGAAAACCCCAACGTGTATTGTCTTGAAGCAGATCTATCAAAAGCATCAGGAACTAATCCCACTGTGTTAGAAAAACATCCAAAAAATTTCATAAATGTCGGGGTATCAGAAGCCAATATGATCTGTATCGCGGCGGGCATGGCCGTTGAAGGGAAAATCCCCTTCTGTGCAAGCTTTACCTGTTTTGCAAGCCGTCGCGTCTATGACCAAATTACGATTAGCGTTGCATATGCCAATGCCAATGTAAAGATCGTGGGAACTGCTCCGGGAGTTACGCAAGGCCCAAATGGGGGCACACATATGTGTTTCCAGGATCTTGCGATCATGCGAGCTATGCCAAACATGCATGTCTACAGCCCATGTGATCCTTTCGAATTGCGAAGCGTGATGCGGTATATGGC
>JAOAAF010000005.1:29852-53723 GCA_026419015.1 Spirochaetota bacterium | reverse complement strand
TGGGTTCACTGGGTTGTTTATAACATTCCTGCCCAATGCCGAAAAATCCCCGAAGGCATAAACACCAATGAAAAAATTTCACTCCGCGACGGAATTTCCTTTACCCAAGGGATAACTAGTTGGAACAAAACAGGATATGGTGGTCCATGCCCACCAAAGGGAACGGGTGTACATCATTATCATTTTCGGCTGTATGCGCTTTCGCTTGAACCAACACTGCCTGGAGGTTTGACAAAAAAAGCGCTAATGAACGCTATTAAGGATTACATCATCGCTGAAACACAACTCATCGGAGTTTATGAAAAGAAATAATCTTTTCTTATGAAAATTTCTTATTGACAATTTAACTATTGGTAAAATTTTATTACCAATAGTTAAATTAAATGGACTCTAAAGTAAAATCAAAAGCTTCTTCCAAGATTCGACGCAAAATCGACAAAGAGCGCCGCAGATGCGATATCATCGAAGCTGCGAAAAGAATATTTTTTTCCCGCGGCTATACGGGAACTACAATGGATGATATTGCCGAAGCAGCGGGACTAACAAAACCCACCCTTTATTCGTATTTTAAAACAAAGGATGAGCTTTATTACTCGCTTACACTCCCAATAATTGAAAAGCTAACGGAAAACCAAAAAAGAATTAAAGAAAAATTAGAAAATGGACACTACTGTTGTGGGAGCGAAATTATCCGCGATCATTTCAATGGCTATTTTGAACTCTATGCAGCTTCGCCGGAAGCATTTCGCCTTTTTATGCTCTTTCAACAAACTGGAATGTTTCATCGTTTGAAAAAATCCATTGCAGAAAAAATCAACAAGCAAGTTAAGGAGCGATACGAAGCAATCCGTTCCATTTATTCAGATGCAATGAAAAAAAATCTCATTCGCACAGTGAACGTCTACCACCTGATTGATACCCTCTGGGGTACATTTCAGGGGATTGTCCTTTCAACAGAAATGAAATTCGGCAACGACGCGGCAGCATCAGAAAAAGCGTTAAAAGTATTAAAAGACACATTGGATTTTGCACGGACAATTATTAGCGAATCAATTGAAAATAAGAATTGAGTACTTAATGAAGGAGAATCGCAGTATGCTCGACATCTTTTATCATCCAAATGGCGTTGCAGTATTAGGGGCAACCGCAAAACCTCGAGGCGGCTTTTTTTTGCTCCGCAACACGCTAGAAGGCTACAGAGGAAAAGTGTATCCAATAAATCCAAATTACGAAGAGATTCTTGGGGTAAAATGCTATCCAACCATTGCATCCATTCCAGAAAACTTTGATCTTTTACTTTACTTTATTCCTGCGAAATATCTCCCAGAAACAATACGCGAATGCGCAAAAAAAGGCGTGAAAGGCATCATCATTGAATCTGCTGGATTTTCCGAAGTAGGCCCTGAAGGGAAAGCATTGCAAGACGAATCGGTACGCCTCGCACGCGAATTTAACATTCGCCTGTGGGGACCTAACTGCATGGGCCTTCTGGATGGACACACCCGTCATGTATTTTCTTTCATGTATCAAGATGATTGGAAAGAGTTGATGAAACCGGGTGGTGTATCGCTCATTGTCCAAAGCGGTATGCTTTCTGCTGGTTTTCTCATGTCGGTGCTTGAACGAGGAGGAATGGGAATTAGCAAAGTTGCTTCAATCGGGAATAAATGCGACGTTGACGAAACGGAATTGCTTGAATACTTTGTCAACGATCCAAACACAACCGTTATTGCGGCATATTTAGAATCGATTAACAACGGGCGTAAATTTTTGAATATTGCGCGATCAACCAATAAGCCAATTATTGTGTTAAAAGCTGGCCGTTCAACTCAAGGTGCAAAAGCGGCAATGAGCCACACTGCCAGCCTTTCAGGTGCATCGGAAATCTACAAAGGTGCTTTTCGCCAAGCTGGAATAGTGCAGGTATACGATATTCATGAACTGATGGATCTAGCACGCGGATTTTCGAAAACTGAAAATTTTCATCCGCAAAGTGGCACCGCAGTGCTCACATTTTCTGGTGGTGCGGGAATAGTGACAACCGACCTTTTAAGCGATTACAACTTACAATTGGCAGAACTGTCGTCGGAAACTCTTTCTCGCATTAAAGAAGTGTTTCCAGAATGGATGGAGCCTTCACATCCTGTCGATCTTTGGCCTGCAGCGGAAAAAAATGGCATTGCGACCGTTTATACCCATTGCGTCGAAGCTGTAATGAAAGATCGAGCCGTCGACTCCATCATTGTTGAGACGATTGCATCTCCGAGAACAGGATTTGAATATCTCAAAACCATTGCCGAGCTGAAAAAGAAATATGGAAAACCAATCGCGCTGTGGATGCTAAGCGTTGGCGGAAAAGCGTTCCAAGAAGAAGCCCGTAAAATCGCTGAAGAAAATGGATTGCCCGAATTTACAGAAATAAGCCGTTGCGTTTCGTTTCTCCGAGGTATCCACGAGCATTTTAAAAAGAAAAAATCGCTGGGGCTCATCTAAGCTCGCTGCGATAAAAAATAACTTGCATAATTGATGCACCCAAATATACAATTGGGACAATAACATTAAGATAATATCCCGCACAAATCCTATGGGGATTTGCTTTCACCAATCCCTCGGTCAGAGGAATATATACAATCCAAAAAAGATAATACGCATTAACCGCAATACGGACCCACTGGAAAAATGAAAAGCGAAAATAAATAGTACCCACCATAATAAATGCAATACCGATCATATACACGGCAAGTGGGCTGTTCACGTACCACTCAAATCCGAGGCGAGGTAACTCAAATCGAGCAACCGGCATAACTACCGCGAATGCAGCAGCGATCGTATTTATAAATATTATCTTTTCGGGGAAGTCTACCTCACGAAATTTATCGAATATCTTCATAAACAGAAATACGATGAATTGGATAACAAAAAAAATTAATATTTTTATCTTTTCGAACAAAAAGCTTCCAATCGAAACGATTAACTCGAAAATACGCATATGAACTCCTTTCCCCCAAGAAAATTCAAAAATCGCAAAAAACCTTAAAATCACTCAATAACAATTCCTTCATGTTGCATCAGGAATTTTTTTATTTTAATGCCAGCCGAGTAATTCCCCACACCCCCCGCCGAAGGGACGACACGATGACAGGGAACAAATATTGGGTAAATGTTTTTCGACATGCAGTTTCCAACAAACCGAGCGGCACGTTGAACCCCTGAGGTGTTCGCCAATTGGCCATACGTTATTGTTCTGCCAAATGGGACTTTTATAAGCGTCAAATATACCTCTTTTTGTTTTTCGGTGAAACGCGAAAAGTCTAACACAGGCAACTGCGCTTTTCTTTTTTCAAAGTACGCATCAAGAAAACGCATTGCCGTTACAATTGAGAAGGGCATAGCGCGTCTTTTAACTGTACGCAATGCGCGTAAATTCATCGGGGGACTTTCAAAACATGCAAATCGCAATGCCTCATCATCGCCAAAAAGATAAATGGTCCCAATGGGGGTTTGGTATTGAGAAAGCGATGCGTTTCGAAAAGAAGAGAAATACAATTTTACTTCAATGCGATGTTGATGCTCAATCATTGAACAAATCCCATTGTCATCCGAGTTCCTTGATAGTCTCCTCTCTATCGCGTTTCAATTGCGCAATGAGTTCTTCAATAGACGAAAATTTTCGTTCATCGCGAATTCGATGGCAAAATTCAATTTCGAGTTCTTTCCCATACAAATCTTCATTTAACCCTAAAATATGGACCTCTATGGTTCGTTCCACATTTCCAAATGTTGGATTCAATCCTATATTGAGCATTCCGATGGCACGTTGTTGCTTTTCGATAGTAACGCGCACCGAATAAACCCCATCGCGCGGGAGAACTTTATCCGGATGTGAAGGCACCACATTCGCCGTGGGAAATCCAATGGATTTTCCTCTCCCAACACCGCGCGTCACTATCCCACTTATTGTGTAATTCCTCCCCAATAAAGCAGAAGCAAGCGCAATGTTCCCATCTTCCAGTTCCGTTCGAATCCACGTCGATGAAATGGGGCGAGAATAAAAATTTTTTGGCTCAACCCGGGTAACTCCAAAACCCCTAATGCGAGAAAGTTCTTTTAAGAAATCGAAATTACCTTCGCGATTCTTTCCAAATGCATGATCATAGCCTACCACAATGTGAACAACACCCATTTTCTTTAAAATAATATTTAAAAGAAATTCTTCGGCCGTCATATTTGCCATTTCTAGCGAAAAATCAACAAGTATCACATTTTTAATACCCAACGCTTCAAACACGCGTATTTTTTCATCAGCGGTGGTGAGAATTTTTGGCGGAGTGTGAGGGGTGATAATTTTTCGAGGATGTTCCGTGAAGGTAAGAACTATTGCATCCCCTGCTGTAATCCGTGAAACATTCAACAAAGCAGAAATAATGCGATGATGCCCCATGTGAACGCCGTCGAATGTACCAATCGTGAGCACTGGGCTAGTAAATAACGATCCATCGGGTATATGGCGAAATATTTTCATAACAGGCACACTAATTATCATCCGCATGCTGTCAATAACTATTGAAATATTAACGAGAATCGTTTTTTCCGTTGACATGGAATTTATTTGCACCTATATTCGTTTTGTGCGATAGTTTACGAGGGGGAGGAAAATTTTTTTGTTAACTTCATGCTCGATGCATCACAGAATGAAGGTGGTAGCTTAAACGATGATATCTCAAGGTGTTAAAAATATTTACATACCTCTTGTCCTTTTATTTTTCGTTGCATGCGCGATAACCAATCCTTACATAGTTTTTGCAAGCACTTCCATTGAGTTCACCAGCACAGTTCCTGGCCTCTCATATAGTTTTACCGACTTCGCCGCTCAAGTGCAGAGCAAATCGGATTTAAATGGTCCTTTTTTAGCGGATGGCTTTGCTTTAGCAAACATCACTGGATACCCAAACAGCGCTGCAACGATTGGCTCATTTCCGCATTTCGAAGTAGGCATAGCAACCGGAGCTGGCTGCACCAACATGGAATATTTTCAGGAAGGGAGCGAAGCTTCCGAAAATGGAAGCTTTCCAATGATAATACCAAATCCTGTCCTCCATTTTGGCTTTGGTATTCTTGGTGGCCTTGATGTCATTGGCAAGATTTTTATGTTCGACAGCCGCATGTACGAACTGACATTTGAAAATGACCTTGCCACTCCAGAGGAATACAGGTTTCTCTCACTCGGCGGCCGCGTGCGATACAATATTGTACCGCGATTCACCATTGTGCCCATTCTCTTTTCGTTCGGTGGCATCACAATCGCGGCTGGTGCCGATGGAATGATTGGGAAAATTAAAGTCCACGGCGAATATGAAACGTATTTTGAAAACGTTCCAGTATCGGGTGGGGGATTGCCAGCTGATTACACAATCGAACGAGTAGATTTTACAGGTTCGTACAATGCCAAAATAAACTGGAAAGTAATTTCAGGGACAGTGAATGCGCTTGCATATCTTGAATTTTTCACTATTTTCACATTCTATGCTGGTTTTGGCATCACCCTTGGAACAGGTTTTTTTTCAATTCATTTCGAAGGAACTGGCAATTGCACCACTACCGATGCAATATATCAGGCCATTGCAGGGACAAACGATGTTGGAACATTAACATTCATATCAAATAACAAATACCAATCGCATCCTTTTATTCCAACATTCATCGTTGGTACAGAAATCGGTATTTTTTTTATAAACGCACATGCTGAAACAATGGTAAACCTGTACAATGGGAAAGATGTTACTGCCCTACTCGGGATAAGGTTTCAAATTTAATTACAGGGAATTGCAATGAAATGGACAATGGCAAAACCGATTTTAAACATCGCAACTATTTGCATTATGTGCGCAGCTGTTTTTCAGACGACAAAAGCTTCTTTTTCACAAACAAAAAAAACCATTTACTACTTTTATGGGGAAAACTGCCCCCATTGTGCAAAAGCAGAGCCAATAGTACATAATCTTGCAAGGCGTTACAATTTCTCCATTGAAAAATTCGAAGTGTGGTATAATGAAGCAAATCGAAAAAAACTCCTCACTATGGCTGCACAACGCGGTAAAACAGTTTTGGGAGTGCCAACCATTATTGTGGGTAATGCAATATACACAGGTTCAAACGAAACAAAAATCGAAGAAATAATACGAAAAGCACGTTAATCTTGCATATCACAAAAGTTAGATTTATGCGAATATAAAATTCTAACCAAAAATAAATTGGCAAATCCATAAAATCAGTTAATTCTTATTTAATCAATGATCACACCTACGAATGTATTGTAATTTACGAATCGAAAACGCCTTTTATAAAAGGCCTAATAAACAAATAACCAATTAAGAGGTAGGCATATGAAAATAATAGATATCAAACTTTTTACTTTAGCAGTAATTGTGCTGATTATTTCTTTTGCTCTCCCTCTTATTGCTGAATCCATCCTTTTAAAAGATGGTACCGTTATAGAAGGGGATATCACAAAAGAAACCGATATGGCGATGTATGTAAAGCTTTTAGATGCGAAAAAAATTACCATACAACGGAAGGATGTGTTGAGGACACTGGTAAATAACACCTACAAGACAAAAATGTACATTACAAAGAATGATAAAACGGTATTACCAGTCTATATTGTAGGGGAAGATAACGAGAAGTATGGATGTCGTAAGGAATTGCAATCAGCAGATGAGTTTGTGGTAAATAAAGACGATGTGATGTTTATATCAAAGGTAGCGCCTGTAAGCATCATTGATCAGAAGGCAGAAGAGATAGCGAAGGGAAAAACCGAAATTACACGCAAACAAAATATTATGTGGCGCGCACCTTTAGTGAGGTTGGGTTTTTCACCTATGTATAATGTTGATGATGAGTTAGAATATTTATATATAAGGCGCCGGGAGTACTTTTTGACTTTTTCCCTTGGAGATTTAGAAATGATAAGGGAAATGGAATAGATTTAATGGTTAGATTGCGAAGACAAGATAAAGAAGGGAGTTATAATTCAGGAGATCCTCAAAGGGCAAAAGTTGAACAATTATTTCAAACAAGCATAAATCCCATTGACCATTACACAAGTAGTATTTCCACGATTTATTTTTGTGGTGGTTTAAGATATGCATATGGTTTTTATCTATGGGGTATGTTTATGCAACCGTACATTTTTGGTTTATACCAATATACACAAATCAAACAAATTCTTGAGTAAAATGGAATGGAAAATGAAACGAAATCTAATGGCTTTCAGCTTGGTGCTGTTATTGATATTGGTATCTTTTCATATATAGGCATATTTATTGAAGCTAATTATGGGTATGCCAAAAGTTCATTCCTTGGTGGAACTACATATAATTTCGATGGAATTGCTATATATTTTGGTGCATCGTATAGAACTAGTTATGGATTAATCTTTTAAAAGCTACTAATTATTCCTAAACAAAAAAATGATATTAATTATAAAAAAAGCCTCCTTACAAAATGCCATATAAGAAAAAAATTATTAATTTAAGGAAATGATTTCTGAAGCATGGATATGTTCAGGCTACAGTGAAACGATGCGACGATTATTACAGGTGCGCAGGTAATTAGTGAAGAGGATAGTGACAACAAAGAATCAAATGCATAGCCTCTTGACAGCATATGGGTAAGAGGACGTTACGGGCAACATTACAAAGCAAACGAGGGCGCCAGGACAGTACTGGACACCCTCGCATCAACAGAACTCGGGCTCGTAGCCCACATGTTGGGGCACATCATAGATGTAGGAGAAGAAAAAGTCAAGGAAATTGAGGAAAAAATTGAGGCATTGGTGGAAGGGGATACGGTAGGAGAACTGTTACAGACGATACCTGGATGTAGACGTATTACTGCCTGGACGATACGAGCATATACCGACGATATCAGGAGGTTTCCCAAAACACAACACTATGCGTCGTTTGTTGGAGTGGTGCCATACAATATTTGAATAGGGTCATAAAATATTTTGACTTTTTTATAGAAGGTATATGAAAATCGTAAAACACGTTTTATTGATCGTTTCTGGCATCATGGTATTATTCGCTTATTGTCAGAAGATATCAAAACCGTCCTCGGCCAAAATCATTTTTTTAGCGGGCGATGTTACTATTGTACGCAATCAAAACGCAGTAGTTGCTACCATTGGCAAAGCGCTTGAAAGAAGCGATGCGTTCGTAACGGGCGAAAAATCTTCTGCGGTGATTCAAATTGGAGAACAAGTGATTGCGCGAATAGGAAGCGAAAGCAATGTTACTATACAATCGCTCTTTGAAAGAATAATGGAATTTTCACTGGAAAAGGGCGAGATTATTTCAAAAGTTCAAAAGCTTTCGAAGGGGCATGTATATTCGATAAAAACACCGACACTTGTGGCAAGCGTTCGGGAAACTGAATTTTTAGTTCGCGCAGACGAAAAAGAAAGAAGAATTGCCGTAAACAATGGCGAGGTACACGTCACCTCTGTGTCGGAAAAAGTTACGGAAAAAAAATTAATATCTGGTAAATGTGCAATCGCGAATGCAAATATTTCTGCGGAAACAATTACCGATAATGATGTTGTTTTTTCTAATATTCCAATAAAAGACAAATTGAAAATTTCATCGTTTGCCAAGCTTCATCCCGTTTCAGAGAGCGAATTATCGAATACCGACGAACTTCAAAAGCGTAGCAAAGAATTTGAAAAAAAATAATAGCGAAATTGAACGATATGAAGTGATGAGCGAAAGTGAATTGATATCGGAAATACAGCGTGAAAAAATTCAGAAGCTTCTGCAAAAATCAACCCGCACTCTCGAAGAGATCAAAGAAGCATGCGAGCGCATCGATGTGGTAAAACTTTATTCCGGAAAAGTAATTGAAGGCGCAATTATCGAACAGGGTGAAAAATATAAAATTATGACCACAACAGGTGTCATTAATGTTTCAAGAAAGGAAGTTCGCACAGTAACTGTTGTAAGGTAAATAACAATTAATACAAATGAAAATTACCTGAAATGAAAGCTTAAATCGACAAACGTGCGATTCGCACAATTTTTAGGAAATCTGTAAATTGCTTTGTATGGAATCTAATAAGAATTCGATCGTGCGATTAAATTACCGCTTGGCAACCAATCAAATACCAAGAAACATTTCGTTTGCTCACATTCCCATCCGCTTTCTTGGAAATATTAGCTATGACGACGCCATGCACGAGCAGGAAGAAGAATACGAAAAGGTTCGAAGTGGAAATTCTCAAGGAGCAGTATTTCTTCTCGAACACAATCCACCCGTAATAACTTTTGGGAAGCGCGATAATCAAAATTCCCTCTTATTGCACGAACACGAAATCATTCGACGAGGTTATCAAATCCGCACCGCAAGTCGAGGCGGTTTTGCCACCGTTCATGAACCGGGTCAGGCAATTGTCTATTTTGTGGTTCCCATTAAGCCGAAATCTTCGAAAGTATTTGTCTCCCATATTTTACATCTCACTTCGCAATTTCTCTTAATGCAATACGGCATTGTGACTCAATGCGAATTACTGCCGACAGGTTTGTGGTGGCAAGACAGAAAGCTATGTTTTTGTGGATTTGATTTTTCCGGCGGAGTATCGCGCCATGGCATCGCTTTGAATATCTGCAACACAATGGAAGGATTTTCGATGATCATCCCATGCGGAATGACCCATCTGAAGCCAACATCCCTCAGTGAAATATTGCAAACAAATATCGATTGTACTGATTTTTTACATCAATTTGCTTTATTTCTAAAAGCGCAATAAAATTCACCGTAATACATTCATCACTTCATCGACCGCATTTATCGCATCTCGGATGCGTTCTAACTCTTCCATTGATAAATTCGATTTCATCCGGACAATTGCACTGAGCATTTTTGATACTTCTTCAAACGCCCGCGGAAAATTAAGATCATCGTTCATCGCTTCTTCGAATACATCGCGAATACCTGTTGCGGCATTTCCCGACGCTTTTGGCGTATGCGCTTTTGGTGTCAATTCGAAAATAGCGCGTACCAATTGGCGGACGCGATCGAGATGTTCAATAGTTCGAAGGAAATTTTTTTCTGAAAAATTGAGCTTTTCCCGGTAATGTTTTGATAAAAGAAAAAAACGAAGGTGATACGGTTTAAAACCTTTTTTATAAATGTCCTCGGGATAAATAATATTTCCCCTACTCTTTGACATAGTCTTTCCATTGACAAGCAAGTGTTCCCCATGCAAATAGTAACGCGCAAATTGCTTCCCCGTATACGATTCCATCACTGCGATGTTATAATCGTGATGGCGAAAAATATTGTCGATCCCGCCACAATTAATATCGATCTGCTCTCCAAGGTATTGCACGACTGCCGCAGCATCTTGCACATTCCACGCAGGACGTCCACTGCCAAAAGGAGCGCGAAACGAAATTTCTGCGTTGCTGTCATTCCCATGCCATAAAATGAAATCGCCACGATTCCAACGCCTTCCATTGTAGGTATCGCGGCTGAAGCGAATCTTTCGTCGCGGCCAGGATGAAATATCAATTCTGTAAAGCTTGCCAAATTCGGGAAACGCATGCACATCGAAATAAATATTCTTCCCATGTCGGTAAGCAACGCCCTTTTGAAGTAGCTTTTCAATAATCTCAATTGCAGAACTTATCGTTGTTGATGAACGCGCTATTTCATTTGGCAATGCGATTGCAAGTTCTTGTGCTTCTTTTAAAAATCGTTGTGCATTTCGTTCGGTGAGCTCAAAAAGAGAAATTCCCTGCTTTTTCGCCTCTTCTATCGCCTTATCTTCAATATCGGTGAGGATTATGGCGCGATTTACCGTAAAACCGCAATAGCAAAGGTAGCGCACGAGTATATCTTCATAGAGAAATGTTCGATAATTTCCAATATGCGGAGGTTGATAGATTGAAGGTCCGCAGGTGAACATTTTTACACAATTGCGGTCAATCGGCGAAAAGTTCTCTTTTGCATGTCGTAGTGTATTGTACAGCGTAAGCATAAGGTATTATTTCCCGACAAACTCATCGTATTCCCATCGGCCTTCCAACACCGTTCCATCGTGACCGCGATAGATGCCCTTTCCATGGAAGCAATCATCTTTCCATTCGCCTTTATATGTGCTTCCATTTGCCCACACGTAAATGCCAAAACCGTTTTTTTTGCCAAATTTAAAATCTCCCACATACCGATCACCTGCAAACTTTGAAGACTTCCCAAAAGTATACGTACCTTTCCCATGCATGAGATCGTTTTGCCACTCTCCGTCATATCGATCCCCCGCATGCGGTGAATTTGGACCAAAAACATATATGCCTTTCCCATGCATTTTATCGTACAGCCACTGGCCTTCATAAACATCGCCGTTTGCAAATATTACCTTACCTTTCCCATGAGCCATGCCATTTTTGAAACTCCCTATATAGGTACTTCCATTTGGGTGCATCAACGTTCCAATGCCATCGGTACAGTTGCCCGCAATACATTTTCCCGCTGCCTTTTGGTTTCTTTTATTTTCTTCAGCATACTTCTCGATGGGTACCCAATCTTCTTTGTTATCGCGTTTCGCAAGCTCATCGTTTTTGGTGCAGACCACGCTGCTTATGCACACAATGAGTAATAGAAACCATAAGCGCATAGTATGTAACTCCCGGTTTCAATTTTTAATGTATCAACCATCTTTTCAATTTTTCAAAATCCATTTTTAATGCAATTGCATTTTTGAAACATCATTTGAATGCTTTCTATGAAAATAATCGTATATCGCTTTTGCTGTCTCCAATCCAATTCCAGGCACTTCGCATAGCATCTCGATTGTCGCATTTTTAATTGAATCAAACGTCTTAAAATATCGAAATAGCACTTTACGCCGTTCGGGTCCAACGCCAGGTATTTCATCAAATATAGAATGCACTGCTTCTCTGTCTCGAAGATTTCTATGATACGCGAGTGCAAAGCGATGTGCTTCATCTCTTATTTGTTTTAATATTGTAAGTGCTATAGAATTTTCTGGTAATTTTAATGGCCCCACTTCGTTTTCTATATATATTTCGTCAAACCGCTTTGCAATCGCTATAACTTTCACATCTATCGCAAGAGAATTTACCGCTTCGATCGCTTTTGAGAGTTGAGCAATGCCTCCGTCAACAACAATAAGATGGGGGAATTCATTGCCTTCATTGATGCAATGCTGTAGTCTTCGCAATACAACTTCATGGATCATTCCCGGATCGTTCGCTGTCGTAAACATTCGTATTTTGTACCTCCGATACTGGGATTTTTCAGGTATGCCATTGCGAAACTGCACCATTGATGCAACAGAATATTTCCCATGGATATTTGAAATGTCAAAGCATTCAATGATCTCCGGTATCGACTGCAATTGTAATAAGTCTTTTAATTCAATTAGGCCTGATTGTAATGATTTTCTCATCCCCGCTGCAGATAACGGATGTGCCCTTTCTGCGACAACAATATCCAAATTGCGCAATACGAGCCTTATCACCGCTTGTTCTTCTTTTGTGCGAGCAAGCGATAACCTTACTTTTGCATGGGACTTCGCTGTTAAATAATCTTCAAGCAATTGCGCATCAGGAATTTTCTCCGACGCAATAATATGGGGGGGAGGAGCGCTTTCACCGTAGTGTTCAATAATAAATAATCGAAGAAGTTCTGCTGGTATCTCGTATTGAGCATTTTCAAACACTCGAATTTTTTTCCCTAACATTATTCCCTTGCGAAATTCAAACAAAAGCACCAAGCCTTCGCCTTTTTCTATTTTTACTCCAATGAAATCCTGATCTACTCCCGACGGTAAATCCATATTCTGTGTGCTCGAAAGTTTCACTATATCGTTAATGACATCGCGCACTCGTGCAGCTTTTTCGTATTCCATCTCATTTGCGTAGCGTTTCATAAGAGTGCGAAGTTCCGCGAGCACAGGTTCAATATCGCCTTCCAAAAATTTAATCGCGCTTTTTACTAATGCTTCATACTCAATGCGCGAGATCGTCCCACGGCATATCCCCTGACAGCGTTTCATCTGATAGTTCAAACAAGGACGTTCATGAGGCTTAAGGGGAATTGGGCGATTGCATGTTTTAAGCTTAAACGTTCTATTGACCAATGAAACAAGTGCACGAGTAGCTTGTGCATCGGTATATGGGCCAAAATATTTATCTTCGGCACGTTTTATCTTCCTTGTAAAAATGACGCGCGGATAAGTTTCAGAAAGCGTCACTGCAATGTAGGGATATCGTTTATCATCTTTTAGCCGTACATTAAAGCGGGGTTTATGTTTTTTTATTAAATTATTTTCTAATATAAGCGCTTCTATTTCAGTCGCGGTAACGATATAATCGACATCGGCAATTAACTTCGCGAGTACAGCAGTTTTCGGATCGCGCTTGGATGACACAAAATACGAACTCACTCTCTTTTTCAACGATGATGCCTTCCCCACATAGATGATTTCACCCTCTCGATCCATCATAAGATACACACCAGGCTGTGCTGGAAGGCCTTGTAGCTTTTCTTTAATGTCCACTGGCGCGTTCACCATATTTCATTTGTAGATCTTGTACTTTTGTTTTATATAAAAGAGCAAGTTCATGTTGTGGATTCATTTCTAAAGCGCGATCGAACATTTGAAGCGATTCTTCGTAACGACGCATCTTCGCATATGCAACACCAAGATTAAAAAAACTACCAAAACTTTCCGGTCGAAATAACGTCAATGTATAAAACAAATGAATTGCATCCTCACATTCACCTTTCTTGAGCTTTTCCACACCCATTGTAAATATTTTTGCAAGAACGTTTTCCGATGCGTGAACGTGCTTTCCTTTAAGAGTTTTCAATTCTTCTATTAAACTATTGAATGAAGAAGCCACCTCGAAAAGCTCGTCATCTCCTGCAGCTGAAATCGACACAGAAAAATCACCAGCTTTCGCCCGTTGCAACGAACTGGCAAGATAGCGTAAAATTAATTGGTAATTTCTAATAAAGAAAAATAAAATGCTAATAACCACCACCGCTGCGACAAAATGAACTGCCAAGACAATTTTCTTTTGCATTGCCAGTGACCTCTGATAATCTTTAATTGCCTCTAAGTTTTCTGTGGACGATACCATAACGCACAGCACAGCATTCCGATTTTGAAATGTAAAAGGATAATAAACATTCAACCATGCAATGGAATTGTGCATATGAACTGCTGGTTCAACAGTAGGGCGAAGAAGCCCTTTTTTAAGATACTCGCTTCCAAAATGGGACGCTACAAGCGCTCCTCTTTCAATCGGGATTGTAAAAGTAGCATTGAAAGAAATTTTAGAAAGAACTCGAAAATATGATTCATCTGCTGTTCGTGCAAATGCAATTGTACCTAAGATTGATATATCGTGTGGTGCGTTATTTTTTAATTCCTTTTCAATTTGCTCAACTGTGGAAAATCGAATATGTTGAAATTTTCCCACGAAATGAGAGGTAATGGTTAACGCGTATTCTTGGGAAGCGCGTACGAGAAAGGATTCCACAAGCTTTGAATTTTGGGCCATCAGCACATAAAAAGTAATCACCATCGTTGCCATAAGCACAAAAAAAACAGTCAAAATGCCTACTAAAAGATTTCTCGACAATCCTCTTTGTAGAATAATCACTCCCCCCTCCTTGGGATAATGAATTCAAACGTACTACCTTCTCCCACATTGCTCGATGCCCGAATTGTACCGCCATGGAGCTCAATAAAGCGCTTACATATTTGAAGACCAAGGCCAGTACCTTTTTCTCCCCTTGTGCCCGAGCTTTTATGAATCGCATACGCATTAAAAATTTTTTCAAGATTTTCCGATGAGATTCCCACTCCAGTATCGGAAACGGATACGCTGATATGTGTATCCAATTCAGTTGCGGTGATAGTGATAGTACCGTTTTCTGTGAATTTTATTGCATTGCCTATTAAATTATTCATCACCTGCATGATTTTCATGCGATCGATGTAGGCATGTGGATTGAGGAGATTATTTCGAAACACAACCTGATTATTTTTGTCTACCGCTAAAAGCAAAAAATTATTTATGCTCATAGAAATTATTTGCGAGATATCGGTCATCTCTCTATTTACTGACATAATCCCAATTTCCAATTTGGAAATATCGAGAAGTTCATTTACAAGCTGATATAGATTGTCTGCAATATCTCGAATAATTACCAGATAGCGTCGCTCGAAATCGCCCAAATTACCCTTTTTTAATAAATAATTGACATACCCACCAATAGTTGCAAGCGGGGACCGCAAATCGTGCGATACAACTGACAAGAATTCGTTTTTTAATTCATTAAGTTTTTCAAGTTCCTCCAGATGGCGCTTATTTTCTCGCAAAAGCATGACGCGTTCAGCAGCCCTATTGACCACCAACGTAAGCGTTGCCGCATCTATGGGTTTTTTTATGAAATCATAGGCACCAAGTTTTATTGCTGTAATCGCACTTTCAATAGACGCATATCCCGTCAATACAAGCGGAAGAGTATTGAGATTCTCCCTCTGAATGCATTCCATCACATCAAAACCATTTTTCCCGGGCATATTGAGGTCGGTGAGAACAATTTCATAATGTCGTATAGTCAATTTATGTATTGCTTCTTCTCCGCTATAGGCAACATCAACAGAATACCCTTCCCTCTCAAGTAAACGCGAGATCCTAGAGGCAATCTTTTCTTCATCGTCTACTACCAGAATGCGTATATCGCGAGTTGCCATCTAAATACTTCCCCATTTATTGGGTTGCAATTTTCGATTGTATTTACGTAAATTCTTTGCTCAGGTACATCATCAGAATCACTTTATATGAATGCGAATTGATTTCAAGAAAAATATTTCATTTCAAATACCGTAAAAACCGATCATAAGAGGGGGAATTAGGAGAATTATGTATTCATTGCACAATAGACTTTTAAATCTTTCCATCAGCATTATTGTAGGCTTTTGTGCAATCGCATCATTGAATTTCGCAAATGCACAAAGTCAGCCATCGGGCACATTGAAAGAAAACGAAGGTCAAAAAAATCTTACCTCAATAAATAAAGAAACTACTGTAAAAAAGAACACTACTCATACAGTACCAGAAACTGAAAAAAACACTCAACAGAAAAAAACTAATGAAAAACTAACTAAAAGCTCAAAAGAAAAGAACGAGAAAAGCGAAGAAGAAAAAAAACAGAAAATTGCTGAACGTGAAAAAAAACAGGTACAATGGATCGAAAGGACGCTCGAATTTGGCATACAACAAGAAAGGATGGAAGCTATCGGTGCAATTCAAAAAATTCACAATTTAGAAGATCGTAACCGCCTTTGCCATAAACTTCGCGAAAGCCTTAAAGACGAAATCGATACAGAAATAAAAACAAAAATAATTAGCGTTTTAGGAGAACTCAATTTCAAAGAAGCCCTCTCAGAAATAGTACAATCCCTTGATGATGAAAATCAAGATGTGAAAATTGCAGCGGTATATGCCATAAAGAGAATTGGCGACAATTCCGTTGTGGGAAAACTTTCAGAAGAACTTAAAAAACAGGATTTAAAAAAACAATCAAATTACAGCGAAGCGCTAATTCATACGCTTGGCGAATTTAAGGCCTTAGAGTTAAAAGATTTTGCTATCGAAGCAATTAAAAAAGATACCACTGAAAAAAACATACGGCAAAATTTAATAATCTTTCTTGGTCAAATAGATGCAAAAGATGCAAAGGATTTTTTGCTTGGAATCGCAAAAGATGATTCCGAAGAAATTACTGCGCGGGCATATGCAGTAAACTCATTGGCAAAAATGAAAATAACCGATTCTGCAAGTGAAATCGATGCGATTATTAAAGAAATCGATTCCTATCCATTTAAAAAACGCCAACGATACTACAAATTATATGTATACTCCATTGCGGCGCTTGCACGAATGGGGTATGAAAAGGTTTTCTTTCGTTTGGAAAATGCCGCGCGTAGCAATAACGAACAGGTTCGCTTACAAGCCATAAAACTTTTAAAGGAAATTAAAGGGAAAAGAACTATTGACATTTTGCAATATCGTATGAAATATGATCCGAGCACAAAAGTTCAGCGCGCAGCGAAAGAAGCACTGGAAGAGTTGGGTATTTCGGTAGAAGATCGCGATTCTAAAGCAGAGGACAATCCCAAAAACGAGAAAAAATCATCTAATCGTTTGCAAAATGAAAAAAAAGAAGAACACCATTCGCACGAAGCTGAAGAAACCAAGGGAGACGAAGAATGAGCGCAATCTTTAATAAAAATGCCAACACTCACAAAACTTTTATCCACAAATTTAAAGAAGGGTATATTCTTTTTATTTTTATCATTCTTTCTGCAATTACCTCGCTTATCGCGATGGATGCGCTTGTATTTCCAATTGCTCTATTCGCAACTACAAAAAAAGAATTATTTCTTACTCTGTTTGGCGACTTCTTTTGGTTAGCGGTTGTTGCAACGCTTCTCTTTATGGTGGCGAGAAAAATACGTGCGATGAAATTAAATGGGATTCCACTAAGCCGCATTGTGCAGCATTTAATCTGCCGTCCCCTGAATATCCTCGTAAGCATTATCGGAATTTTACTTAGCGCATTTTTGCTTGTTGGGATCATCTATCTCTTATTGAGCTACAATTATTATTTTATTTACAGACTTCTCAATTAAGTAGGCAATTGCGTTGATTACCGATTTCGACACATATTTCGCGCAATTCCCCCCGCTGGATAGGGAAAAGGATTTTGACGAATTTTGGGAAACCTCTATTCGCGAGTTGCGCAATACCCCAATTAATGCAACAATTGAACAAGAGAAAAAAAAGTTAAAACAAGGTTTTATAAGTTACAATATAAGTTTTAAGGGTTTCAATCGATCAACCGCAACAGGACTTTTGCTTGTTCCAGAAAAAGTTTCAAAACCGCGAATAATTATCATCTTCCACGATTATTTTCGAAAAAACCATTACCACACTTATGAGTTCGATCCCTCCGTGGGATACTTTTTTTTAAACCTTAAAGGTCATGAAATGCTTAACTTCAATCAGACAGATGAAGAACGAAAAACCCCAGGATACATGACCGACAATATATTAGACATTAACAATTATTATGTGCGAGAAGTTTACCTGGATGCGTATCGATCGATTGAGATGCTTCGACTCCGCAATTTTCTGGACATGAGTGCAACAGGGATAATTGGAAAAGGATTTGGCGGCGCAATGGCACTATTCGCTGCAGCGTATTCTACTCGTGTTAAAGCCTTATACCTGGATACACCTTCGTTTATTCATTTACCAATAAGCCAAAATCTCTCACAAAGCGATGCCGCTGCTGAAATAAATAAATTCATCAATGAGCATCGCACAAAAAGCAAACAGGTAAAAAGGAATTTAACCTATTTCGATGCGCTGAATTTTAGCGACAAAATCACATGCCCCACACTGGTCACTGTCGGATTCAAGGACACAGACGCACCGCCATTGTGCATATTCGGACTTTTTAATCGCCTCCAGTGCGATAAAACAATCGAAGTATATCCCGATGAAGGAAACGACGCAGGGGGAGCAAAACAATTCAAAAAAGCATTGCAATGGATGATTTCTATCATCACTGCTGCCTAACTTTTAGAGCGCATGTGCGGATTCATACCCAATCGGCACATGATAATATTTAAATGGTTGCTGTGCCAACCATGAAATTTTGCCATGAAAGAAAAACGCATCCCGCGCAACTTCGCGCATATTAATTGAAATTCCAAAAAACCAATAGCGCCGCGCATCTGTACGTCCAATGAGTTCATCGTAATCGGTATAGTTCCTCGTATAATAGCCAATATCGAGCTGCACGAACCGCAAAAACTCTGGCAGGCGAAACCCGAGATAGTGAAACCCCCCAAATTTAAAATTGAACATGTACTTCCATCCCGTGTAATCGCCCGCGAAATTGAGCACTGTTTTATTTTTATCCCTGCGAAAGCCCTCGCTTGGCCAATAATGGGCAGTAAATCCAATGAATGCATCGAGGGCTGGATGCGAATCAAGTATAACTGCAATCCCTACACCAATCAGATCAGAAATCAAATCCTCGCATGAAAAACCATATCTCCCTGTAAAGGCATCGCCAAATTCAATAATAAAACCAACAAGCGCTCCAGTAAATCCCGAAAACTGCACAGCGCGCTCGTAATTTGGTTCTGTATAACTAAAGAGCGAATAGGCAACCCGTGTCACAACGTATAGAGCATAACAATGCCCAATTTTATCCGCACCTCCAGAATCAGTATCAGACTGGAACCAGCGCTCATGTCCCCATTTCCAATCATGGTTCTCACCCCAATCCCACGCATTAATGCCAAACAGCAGCGTAATGACAGGAGTTCCCAAAAGGAGGGTATACCGCATACCAATTTTAAACGGGGTTTCCTCTGAATTCCAAAACGGATTGTTAATCGTTGCACTCGATTCGCGTTGCGTGGATGATGGTGATTGTTCGCGTACAGGATTTCCATTCTCCTGTGTAGTTTGTGCAATCGAGCGGAGAGAAAACATTGCAAACAAAATTATCAGAGTAACGCATGCCAACTTCTTTTTCATTTTACACTGCCCTTTAAAATTCTTTATATTTTACGCATTAAAGAGATCCAATGCGTTGCGTTTCACGCTTCCCCTTATTGAATTTTTTTGACAAAGAAAGCAAATATCCGCCTCCGTCAATAAACATTCCGCGAGTATGATCTCTATAGCGCAACAACATTTGCGAAGAACCATCTTTGAAGAGCAAAAATCTCGATTCGCTGTTGGTAATGTAATCGGCGCGTATTGCTCCCACATCAATAAAAATAGTATTTCCCAAATCGGTATTGACCACATGCATATCTGGTAACCACCCTGGAAAATGCGAATGTGCAGAAATCCATATATCAACGCGATAATTTTTCAATACCTGCGCAAACCGTTCAGATCTTTCAATCGTTAAGCGTTCAAACAACGACGCAGGCAATCCGCTTCCCTGAAGTGCACCATGCGTCACCGTCACAATGATTTTATCTTGATTTGTCTTCACGTGATGCGCCCACCACGCAAACGTGGCATCAGAAATCCATGTTCGCCTTCCATACTTTTCATTTGACATACAAAGGAAGAGCAAATTCCCGTATTCGTACGAATAATTCAAAAGCGGATTTACAAGTTGTTTGTAATGCTCAATATCCCGCCAGTCGTGATTGCCAGCAATTTCGAGCCATTTTTCGACGCGTGCGGATTTTCGAACTTCTAAAAACCACAAGAACACTTTCGGCAAATTTGTGAATTGAGGAATATCCCCTGCGACAATGGCAACGCTAATCACAGGAAAGAGCTTTTTCACATCGTGCACTGCGTTGACATATTGCTTTTTTTCAAATTCGTAACGCGGCTGGATATCCGAATGCGCCCATACCACGAAATCATGCGAAACGGTTCCCCTTTTGTGCTGTGAATGTGCAACTGAGTCTCCATAGAGCGACAATACCGCACAAACAATGCCACAAACAACTGCCCGTTTCATAAACTCCTCACAAGCGGCACAAAAAAAGCCTTTCCGCACTCTTGTGCAAAAATTTTTCCGCTTTCATCTTTCAATATCTTCACGATTACTTGAGCCGAACCTTTCCTCAATGGAATTACCATTCTCCCTCCTGGCACAAGCTGTGAAAGGTATTCGTGAGGAATTTCTTCGGCACAGGCCGACACAATAATTGCATCATATTTCTTCTCGGTAACTGAATAATGCCTCGTAAGGAACATTTGAATATTGCGAAATCCTAATTGGTTAAGTAGCACTGCGCATGCACGAGAAAATAGTTCATCGATTATTTCAACTGTAACGACATGTTTTGCGAGCAATCCCAAAATTGCAGATTGATATCCAGAACCCGTTCCGATTTCCAACACGCATTCATCACCGTTTAGATTAAGCAATTGTATCATGCGAGCAACAGTTGACGGTCGGCTCATCGTTTGTCCGAAACCGATTGGCAATGGTGCATCCTCATACGCGCGAAAATGCAATGCTTCGGAAACAAATAAATGGCGCGGCACCATGCGAAATACCTGAAGAAGCTTTTCGGAAAGTATTCCGCGCTGCGCAAGCTTATACACCATTTTCGCGCGGGCAATTGCAAACGCATCGTTATCTTGCTGGAGCAAAATACCCTCCCCACTCGACCCCTTTTTGCCCACGATAATCGACAGTGATGCGAATATCAGACCACCATCCGCGAAATGCCGGAAGCTTATAGCTTCGATACATAATAAGGTACCGATACTCCTCACCATTACGGATTTTTTCGTATAGGCCTCTCAACTGCTCAACGTCCGAAGATTTAATATGTGCACCTCCTGTTTCTTTTGCGATGCGCATAAGCTCGGGATGTGAATTCTTAAATGTTACCACATAGATGGGCACAAAATGGCTTTGTGCAAATTGGATAATGTAATCGGGGGAATACTTTTTAAACGCGGTCGATGTATTCATCCCGTCAGTAAATATCACTACAGCTCGTCGGGTAAGTTATGGAATTACATCATATACAGCATTGTACAACACATTGCCATAATCGCCTGTGTGCTTATATTCTTTTATATTAATTGCTTTAAGCGCTCTTCGCCTGCTCCAATCGAAATCGTTGCCCTCCCAAAAATCCTTATTAAAATTAATAACTTTTATGCGATCGTTTATTCGAATCTTTGTAAGCAAAAATTCCGCAGCCCACGAATAATCAGAATGATGTTCCTCAGCACTCGCAGAACGATCAATACACAAAACAATAGATGAAGCGGGCTCGATTCTCTTTAAATAATCAACCGAAAGGCGCGTAACGCGCATATCATCTTCAGTAATTTGAAAATTTTCTTTTGTAAGGCCAACTAAAGGATTTCCCGCTCTCCCGCGAACATTGCAATACACCGTGACGATTGGATACTGTCGAGTATCAACGGCAGTGATTTCCACATCCAGATTGGTATATTGCATTTTCGGTGCCACAAAGCACATAAGGCGCTCATGTGCGTAATCGAGCGCAAGCAGCGCCCCATCGCGATCATATATGGCTGAATACAGCGCGCCAAATTTACGAGTTCCATTGTGCCATTCGGTAAACCACTGAAAATTCCCTTTCACCACATCATAAAAACACAGTCCTTTTTTTTCATCCGAGATGACCAAGTATGGATCTTTATAGCTTAAACCCCGCGGTTTTGAGAACTCGGGATGCGAAATGTTTTTTATAAAATTTCCCGAATCGTCGAAAATGGAAATTCGCTTATTGCCCGTATCGGAAATATATACGACATCCCCTACCGCTTTTACATCTGTGGGAGAGTTTAGATCTCCCTCAAAGTCACCTTCTTTGCCAAATTTCAATATAAAATTGCCTTGTGGATTAAACTTTTGTACGCGCGCATTTCCGCTGTCCACTACATATATATTACCTGCTTCATCAAAACAAACTCCCTCAGGCCCATGAAACTGACCATCGCCATATCCGGTTTCTCCAAAACTAAACATTTTTTTAAGTGAAGGGGTGAGTACATAAATTCTATTCTTCGCAAAATCGGTCACCGCAATTTTATTTTTATAATAATCTATTCCAAAAAGCTTGCTTTGCAAGGTTGGCGCGAACGAACCGATCCCATTTCCATTTGGACTTATTTTACACAATTTCCCTAAAGAAAACGATGTAATGTAAATATTTTTTTCATTATCGGTCGCACAATCGACTGGATGAGGGAATCGATACCCAACAAGCTGTTTGGACACGATTTCGCTCGTCATAACCAAATCGGTAGGGGTATCAGTTCTTTCTATTCCATATTTCCGATAACGAATTGCCTCAATCTTGTTTTTAATCGCGACATTTTCAGGTGCATATTCAAGCAAGGATTCCCACTCTCGCAATGCTTCTTCAATAAATCCGCTGAATTTATACGATCGCGCCAAGTATTCGCGTGCAGTGAAATAATCGGGATACGCTGAAATTGCATTTCGAAAATACTCCACTGCTGCAAGGTATTGCTTTTTATTGAAATGAACAATTCCCTTGCGAAAATGCTCTTTTGCTCTTTCAAAACGAACTGCATCGCTGGAAAAAGAAAACGAAAATGCAGCAATCGTTCCTTTGAACAAAATTATTAAAATAGGCAAAACAACAAAATGGCTCTTCTGCGGGTATATTTTCATTCCACACCAAAACAGATACAAAATACGAATATAATTTCTACTGTATTTATCGACTAATTAATCGATTCTTCAAAAGCTTTTTCAAAAATCTGCCAGTATGCGATTGCGCAACCTTCACAATCTCTTCCGGTGTACCCTCTGCGACTATTTCTCCTCCGGCATCCCCTCCTTCTGGACCGAGATCGATAATCCAATCTGCTGTCTTAATTACATCCAAATTGTGTTCGATAACAATTACGGTATTCCCCTTTTCAACTAAAGAATTCAATACTTCAAGCAGTTTTTGGACATCCTCAAAATGCAGTCCAGTCGTTGGTTCATCGAGAATGTAAAGGGTTTTTCCGGTAGCACGTCGAGAAAGTTCCGTCGCAAGCTTTACGCGCTGGGCTTCTCCACCCGAAAGGGTTGTTGCAGGTTGTCCCAACTTGATATACGAAAGGCCTACTCGATTGATCGTTTCGAGCTTGCTTCGAATTGCAGGAATATTTTCAAAAAATTGCAACGCCTCCTGTGCGGTCATATCCAAAACCTCATAGATATTTTTCCCTTTATAGCGCACCTCAAGCGTCTCGTGATCTGTCTCTTATACAC
>JAOAAF010000005.1:9128-29842 GCA_026419015.1 Spirochaetota bacterium | reverse complement strand
TCTCGTGATTATATCTTTTTCCTTTACACACTTCGCAGGTAATGTAGACATCGGGAAGAAAATTCATTTCAATTCGCTTAATGCCATCTCCCTCGCAAGCTTCGCATCGCCCTCCAGGAAGATTAAACGAAAATCGACCAGGCTTGTATCCACGCATCTTTGACTCGGGAAGTTGAGCAAAAAGTTCGCGTATTGGAGTAAAAACACCTGTATACGTTGCAGGATTTGATCGAGGAGTTCTTCCGATTGGCGATTGATCAATGTCGATAACTTTATCGATTTCTTCTACTCCATGAATTCGATCAAAACTGCCTGGCACAATGCGCGATTTCATCACAATGTTCGCAAGGGCCTTGTATAAAATTTCTACAAGCAACGTCGATTTCCCCGAACCAGAAACACCGGTAACGCAACAAAAAACGCCAAGCGGGAATCGCACTGTAATATTTTTTAAGTTATGTTCACGCGCACCTTCAACGATAATAAATCCTCGCGGTTTTCGTCGATACGACGGGATTGGAATCGATCTTTTCCCTGAAAGGTATTGTCCGGTAAGCGAATGCTGATTCTTCGCGATATCCTCAGGCGTTCCCTGCGCAACAATAAAGCCTCCGTTTTCACCCGCGCCTGGTCCTAAATCGATGACATAATCAGCTTCTCGTATTGTCTCTTCATCGTGCTCAACCACTAAAACAGTATTTCCCAAATCGCGAAGCCGTTTTAACGTATCCAACAGTTTGCGGTTATCGCGCTGATGAAGGCCAATGCTCGGCTCATCGAGAATGTACAATACTCCCATTAACTGGGAACCTATTTGCGTTGCCAACCGGATGCGCTGCGACTCGCCACCCGACAGGGTACCTGCCACACGATCAAGAGTAAGATATTCAATGCCCACATCGCAAAGAAATCCAAGTCTTGTGCGAATCTCTTTCAACACTTGATTGGCAATTTTCATGCTCGTCTCATCGAGCATTATTGTGGAAAAAAAATCGAATGCGGCGCGAATTGAAAGCGCGGTGATTTCATCGATGGATTTTCCTGCAACGCGAACCGAAAGGGCTTCTTTCTTTAAACGTTTTCCACCACAAGCCTGACATGGTTTGCTCGACATGTACTGCTCTAACCATTCGCGCATGCTTTCAGATTTCGTTTCTCTGTATCGACGTTCCAAATTGGGGATTACCCCTTCAAATGGCCTTTCAAAATTATATCTCCCATCTTCTCGTCGAATGTCGTAGCGAATTTTACGCGATCCTGATCCATACAAAATAACATCCCTCACTGATTGGGGAAGTTTTTTCCACGGTGTGGCTGCATCGAAATTCAACGACCGTTCCAATGCACTGATTTGCTCCACATACCAATAGTTTGTGCTTCTTCCCCACACTTCCAGCACCCCATCGTAAAGGGATTTTTCGGGATCGGAAACAATTAAGTCGGGATCAAACTGCATAATAACTCCCAGCCCATTGCATACCGTGCATGCCCCATAGGGGCTATTAAACGAAAACATTCGCGGCGAAAGTTCAGGCAGCGAAATGCCGCAAGTGGGGCATGAAAGTGTGGTGGAAAAAAGCCGTTCCTCATCGTTTAAAAGAATTATGATCACTCCTTCTGAAATTTCAATTGCGGTCTCAATCGACTCAGCTAACCGAGATCTGACATTCTCTTTTATAGTTAGCCTGTCGATAACTATTTCGATACTATGCTTTTTATTTTTTTCAAGCTTTACAGGATCATCGACGGTATACATTTCCCCATTAATTCGCAATCGAACAAAACCCTTTTTTTTCGCAAGTTCGATGACATCTAAATGTTCGCCTTTTCTACCCCGCACCACTGGAGCAAGTATTTGAATTTTTGTTCCTTCCGGAAAGGTAAGAATTGTTTCAACTATTTGATCAACCGATTGCGAAGAAATTCTTCTCCCACACAAATAACAGTGTGGCACACCAACCCGCGCAAAGAGCAATCGCAAATAATCATAGATTTCCGTTACAGTACCAACTGTTGAACGTGGATTTCTGTGAGTTGTTTTTTGTTCAATTGATATTGCTGGTGAAAGGCCATCAATAAAATCAACATCGGGTTTTTCCATCAATCCCAAAAATTGTCGCGCGTATGCTGAGAGAGATTCAACATAGCGGCGATGTCCTTCTGCATAAATTGTGTCAAATGCAAGCGACGACTTCCCTGATCCAGAAAGACCTGTAATGACAACGAGCTTTTCTCGCGGTATGTCGACTGAAATGTTTTTGAGATTGTGTTCCCGTGCGCCGCGGATACGAATATATCTGGCGCTCATATTATGCTAATGTTTACCGAGCCACACATTGGGCATATGATATCGTGTTCCTCATCGTAATCTTCAAAAGCATCTTTTCGTTTAATTATCACATCTTCCCACCGATAATCGCAATCTTCGCACGCATAACTCACTTCAATTCGACGCTCTGATTCCCGTACTTCTTCTTCATCGCTCTCAGAATCTTCTTCGATATCTTCTTCGTCTTCATCTATTATTTCATCTTCATCGATGAGCTCTTCATCGTAATTGTCTTCATAGAATTCATCTTCGTAAACTTCATCATCGTAATCGCGTTCATATGTCATTGACATGGGACCACCCGTTTTAAGATATTTTCGGATAAAGGATTTTTGTTAGCCACTACAAAAAAGCAAAATTCTTTGTCAATACAAATTCATTCAATCTTTGATTGCATTTTATTAATAATATAATACATGCATCTTTCAGTTTGGCAAATAAAAATTCCAAAAAAACACCAAAAATTTCTTGTTGAAAAATTAATTCATCAAATTACTTCCCATATAATTCTTCTGATGTGAACAAAAGGGGCAATTATGAAACTTTTAACCGGGAAAAAAATCCCCCCTTTAAAATCTAACGACACCATCGTCGCTTTCGCGAGCGAAGATGAACTTACTCATTTCGTCGCAAACTTGCCTTCTGAAATATTGCACATAAAAGAATTTTTCGATTTTACCCGTTTTACTGCTAAGTTTGGGGAAACACTATACATCCCTGTAAAATCCCATCCATCGGTAATTCTCTGCGGATTGGGAAAAAGCAACGACATCAACGCGGAAATTCTTCGCAATACCGCATCCCTCATTGTTGCCGAATGCCAAAAGCGTAAAATAGCAAATTTTCACTGCTTAATTCCAAAACTACAACACCTTACTCCTCAAAACACTTTCAAATCGCTCGCAGAAGGCTTTTGTTTGAGCGATTATTCATTTACGCGTTATCGCACAACAAAAGAAAATGAGTTTCGCATCGAAAAAGCTATTTTGCACGAGACATCTGAATATGCCGAAACTGTTGCCCACGAAGTCGAAATTACTTGTCGCTGCACTCTCCAATGCAGAGACATTGTCAACGAATCGAGCGACCGCTGCACCCCAAAAGACTTTGCAGAGGAAGCAAAAAAAATTTCACATGCTTATGGCCTTCGATGCACCATTATGGATGAAAAGGAAATAGAAAGGCTTGGTATGGGATTAATTTTCGCAGTTGGAAGAGGTAGCCCTAACCCACCGCGACTAGTAATCCTTCGGTACAAAGGGAATCCCAAATCGGCAAAAACCATCGCATTTGTGGGGAAAGGAATTACGTTTGATTCCGGAGGGATTAATTTGAAATCAACCGGAAATATTGAATCGATGAGAAGCGACATGGCAGGAGCTGCGGTTTGTCTATATACAATAAAAGCTGCAGCGGAACTTTCCATTAAACAAAACGTCATTGCCGCGATGGCATTAGCCGAAAATATGCCCAGCGCCTCTTCATATCGACCTGGAGATGTGTACCGCGCATTCAATGGGAAAACGGTAGAAATTGGGAACACAGATGCGGAAGGAAGATTAGTTCTTGCCGATGCACTGGCGTATGTCGGTCAGCACTTTAAACCGGAAACTATTATCGACATCGCAACGCTTACCGGAGCATGCATCATAAGCCTGGGTGAATCTGTTGCAGGGCTTATGACGCCAGATGATGAGTTAGCACGCGCAATTTTCGATGCAGGCGAAACAACTGGCGAAAGAGTATGGCGACTTCCGCTTGTGAAAGAATATGAGGAAGATCTCAAATCCGATTTTGCTGATTTCATCAACACGCCGGGAAACCGAAAGGCAGGAGCAATTATGGGAGGCCTTTTTTTAAAAAACTTTGTGGAAAATAAACGATGGGCACATCTCGACATCGCCGGACCGTCATGGTTTTCGAAAAAACGCGGATATCGGCCCAAGAATGCGACGGGTTTTGGGGTAAGGCTTTTTGTGGAATTTTTGAAAAAATATTCATTGTGACGATTATTGACTCGGTGTTCTTCTCAAACTTCACAGCAGAAAAAAATTTATTTACTTACAAAATTTAAAAATGGGTAATCCAGTTATTCGCATGCGAAATTTTGTTTATTTGAGCGATATTAATCGCAGTACTGCACGATTAATTTCTAACGCAAATATTCGTTTTTAATGTATGTATCGATCACAAAACCGTCTTCCGTTCTCGATAGAATAAGCGGCGAAGCGTTTGTAAGATCAACCACTGGGACAGAGGTTTTTAATAACGCAGAAGCAAGTTTTCCTAAAAACGGCTGATGTCCAACAACCAAAATCGAGCGCGTTTCGCCTAAAATTTCATTTAAAAATGGTTGTACATCATCATTGGGACCTAAATTGCTACGCTCTTCACGTTTGATTCCGCCCAATGCAAAACAAATAATTTCTGCTGTTTCCAGTGCTCTTTTTTTCCCACTATGCATAATTACATCCGGATACGAAGGCAAGCGCTTGAGAAATTCAGCAGCCTTCTTTGCTTGAAGCTGGCCTTTCTCAGTAAGGGGCCGCGATGGATCGATATTCTCCGGTTTTGCATCCCCATGCTGGAGCAAAATTATTTTCACGGAATCCTCCTCTCGCCTCCGTTTATTGCCCCTTAATGTTTTTCATCACATCGCGGTGCGTTTTAAGAATGGCTTCATACGCTTTACGATACGCTTCTTTCACAGCCTGAAGCGCCTCATAATTACGCCTCTGCTGTTCGGCAACTCGATTGCATTCCTCTTTCACGACTAAAAATTTATTATACAATACCTCCTTGTCCTGCCCAAGTCCTTGGATTATGTTATCGAGAGCAAAACGCGCATTTCGATTAAGGTACATCTCATCTTGTACGCTTTCATCGAGTTTCTCAATCTCCTCATTGCTTTTTTCTAACGCTCCTTTCCCTTTTATAGTGTTTCTGGTGAGATTTTTTTCAAGATTGTTAATCTGCTTTGATGATATTTTCGAATTTTTATCGAGTTTCGCAACATAGATACCATACTTATTTGCTGTTTCTTCAGGTGCCTTTTGAAACGATGCTGTTTGACGCGAATTCCATGCTGCCAAATCTTCTTCGCTTTCAACCGCAATCGGCTTTTCTGCAACCCCTATTTCAGCGTTTTCACCTTCACCGATAGTAACTTTCCCAAAGGGATTTCGAATTTCCACCATCCCTTCTTCAAGTTGAATTTTTGAATCACCGGCTCCTGCCGCTGCAATGCTAAATTCTGTACCGCGAATTGCGCATGTTGCCGTTGGCGTATATATCTTGTTCCCCACACCAGATTTTTGCATCTTGACAAATTTTCCGTGGACGATTCCAGAAATGAGCGAGACATAATTTGTCCCCTTGACGGTTTCATTGCCAATGGCAATCTTACTTTCAGCGCGAACTTCTACGACGCTTCCATCATTGTATTTCAGCGTACACAGCGACTTTTTGCCCGTAGAAATAATATCCCCAGCTTCTAATTTTGTCTCAAGCGTAAGCGGTATAATTTTTGATGCTCGTTGAAGTTTTACATCGCCAATTAGATATGTCACTTCAAGAGGATATCCAACAGTTGAAATCCCTATAATTAGTCCTCCCAAAATAATCAGTAAAAAAAACGATTTTCGAAAACAGAAAAAAGTTCCCATAAAATCTACCCTCACAATGAATATTAATGCATATCTATTTTAATTCACTAAAAAATACAATAAATCCAACAAAACGTCAACGTTTTTTTAATATTCTACTAATTGAAAGCAACCTCATACATTTATCGCAATCCTATTTCGATACAGTACATACGCAACTGCAATCCATAAGGCAAGAAACGACACGGCATATGCGAGCGAAGCAGCATGCGGCGATGCAAACGATAAAAACACGCTTTTATATATCCACATTTTTATTGTAACTTGCTTAGGAGCCACCGAGAGTGGGAACGTTGCAAGTATTTTCCCCAATGCCGATGAACACAAATACAGGGCAAGGGAATTAAAACCAAGCCACTTGAATGGAATAACACATGCATTGCTTTTATTGCGATCATCAAGGAACTTTACAGTTGCCAGTACAATAATCGCAATGCCGCCAGTAACAAGCGCAAAACTTGGCGTCCATAAATTTTTATTGATTGGCAAAATAAGCGAAAGAACAAGACCAGAAGTTACTAAACCAATTCCTGTTAAAAAACGCACCCAGTGTTTTCTCCCGTTGGTATATTTATCTTCTTTAAAAAGATAATCAAATGCAAAAAACCCAATCATCGTCGATACTACTGCTCCCAAAGTGCTTACTAACCCTTCAGGATCAAATCCATCTACAGGTGCATGCGCATACGTATGCCCTGCGAAGAGCGCTTTATCGACAAGATAGCATATTGTGGTAGTTGGCAAAAGCGGATTGATTCCAATGCCGTCTGGTGTGATAAAAAGAAGGGCGCACGAATACAATACGATTAATGCACTTGCAAAAGCCAATCGACCGTTCGGTGATAAAACGAGATATGCGAAAGCAGAAATCCCATAACAAAGCCCAATTCGCTGCAACACGCCTGGAATGCGTATTGAAGAAAATTCAAAATTAGGAAGAAGATTGATGAAGATTCCAATAAGTATTAAAATAATGGTTCTTCGCAGAATTTTTCTCATGAGCACTCGTTTTGACATTCCTTTTGCCAAAGCAGCATTAAATGAGAGTGAAATCGAAACTCCCACAATAAAAAGAAAAAATGGAAATACAATATCTGCTCCTAAAAATCCATGCCAGCGCGCATGCCGCAATGCCCAATAGACATGTTGCCAATCTCCTTGGTTGTTCACGATAATCATCATCGCTACAGATATTCCACGAAACACGTCGATATAATCGAGTCGTGTATGCGCAGTTTGATTTACGCTCATAGTTCCTCCGTGAGTTTCCCCTTTCTTCAATTGCGCTCTTTGGCTTCATCGCACTGCAAGCATTCGAATACCATTATTTTCTACGCAAAATTTCAATTAAAAAACTCCTTGAATTTTTTCTTACGATATTTTACACATCAATGGCATGTACAACGCATGATAATTGGAAATTTTATAATTGGAAATTTTTATGTTACCAATGCACGTAACTTCGGGAGTACTATAGTAAAATAGCATACATCTCGGCAACAAATGGGAGGATGGAAATGAAAATAAAAATTTCGGAAATAAAAATATCCGAACGCGTTCGCATCGATGAAGGGGACATTCAAAGCCTTGCCGAATCTATCGAAAGGCTTGGGCTCATTAATCCAATTACCATCACTCCCGACAAAAAACTTCTTGCTGGATACCGACGTCTCCAAGCAGCAAAACTTTTAGGATGGGATGAAATCGAATGCACAGTCTTGCATCCACAATCCGAAATCGAGAAGCTGCGCATTGAAGCAGAAGAAAATCTCACGCGCAAAGATTTTACGGATGAAGAAATTCGGCGATACTTTGAGAAAAAGCGATATCTCGAAGCGCGTGGATTAGAAAAGTTTTTCTTGTGGTTTAAGCGTATTTTTGTGAGAATCTGGGAATTCATAAAAAAGCTCTTTCGCCGCTAATACTGAAAAAAGGAAACATCTATGTACAAATTAGCGTCTCCAACGCGAAAAGAAGAAGTAGTGTTAACGCAACGCAAAGGCATTGCTCTCATAATTGCAACTCTTCTTTTGATTTTTGGAACTCCTATTGTGTTCATTGGAATTTTATCCAACAGTCATATCGCTGCTGGAATTGGGATATTTCTCTTCTGCGCAGCAATTCTTGTGTTCACATCGCACCTCTATCCGAAAAAATTCATATTCGATAATGCCCATGCTGTGCTGCGAATTATTGAAAACGATAATACCGAATACCAAATTCCATATTCTAAAATAAATGATTTTCAGGTAGGATTACATCGCAGAGAGAATGAGACATATTTCGCTGTAGAAATGATAAAAATAGATGGAGCGATCTGGACTTTTGCTATGTTTGCAAACAAACAAAAAGCGGAGAAAATAGTAACTGCGTTAAAAAATTCGGTACATTTACACGCGCAATCGCCATCCACTGGGATTTCATCAAATGAACAACCACTTTTACCGAACGTCCAGATTATACAAAAAGGCAGCAGTACGACAATTGAATGGAAACAGCGGCATTCGATCCCTTCCCGAATCGCAGGCTTCGGTGCAATTTTTTCCTTCGCATTTATTTTATGGAACATCGCAAAAATTTTCACCGAAAACATTGTAGGCTCTTTCCTTTCCTATGGTTTTGCGATAATAATGGTAGGAATCGGATGCGGGTATCTTTTTTACAGTATAGGACGCATCTATGTGCTCGAAATTGGAAACGAAATGGTGCGATATTACACAAAGGGTTTTTTTGCAAAAGGACTTGCATTTAATATTCCCATTGAGCAAATCAAGGCAGTGCTTTTTCACATGTCCATAGAACGAGCAGATATGGCAATATATTTGCTTACAGACCAACAGCGCCAAAAGCTTTCCCAAATTGTGCGCGGGAAAACGAACATTCGTGATGTTTTTGAAGACATCTCCTTTATGATGCACTTACCCCGCATTGATGCGGGTGGTTTTACCGTCACAGAAAAACTTAAATTAGAAAAAATCATTCAAAACGCTCTTTCTCAATACACCGTATCAGAAAATATATAGACCTTCATATTCCAAGCACATCGAAAGGGGTGCTGATATCCAATTCCATTTCATACACTTCCCCGTACATTTTTGTAATGCGAAAACCTATTTTATAATAAATTCGAATTGCCACCTCATTTTTGCTATCCACCATAAGCCAAATCTTTTTCTTCCCCAAAACCATGGCGCGTTGGCAAATTTCTTCGGTAAGCTTTTTCCCAATCCCCCTTCCCCTATAATCCTGATGCACAAAGACGATTAATTCGCAAAAATCAGCAGTTGGCACATCTATGATCGCTGCATGGCCCACTATTCTGTATCCATCCACTGCGACGATATTGAATTTTTCATGGAGCAAATCCTTTATCCATTCTACTCGATGCAGTTCGATTATTGGCGGAAGCCCCATGAAATAATTTTTTGGATGAAAATCTCTGTACATTTCAAGAAGCAAGCGATAATCGTTCTCCTGCAAATTTCGAATAACAATTGCATCGCCTGATTTTGGGGAACGATTCATTATAATAGCACCTTCGCATGATAAAAAAGAACAATCTCTCTTTCGTTAAAATACTTGCTCGCATCAACAAAATCAAGAAATTATTAAATTTCGATACAACCTTTTTGCCTACATTTAACGTAGATTTAAATCTATGATTCCATTTAAAAAATTTATTTATTTGAGAGCTGTCATAATTTTTCTTTACAAATCTGCAGATGTTGTTACGACTGCACTGGTTGTAATCATTTTTGGATAAAATAGATACGACAGCGATGAAATTCATTGTTCAACCATCGACACTTAACGGGACTGTTTCCATTCCTGGCTCAAAATCGCACACCATACGCGCATTGGTTATTGGGCTTCTCGCAGAAGGGAAAAGCTACATCCGAAAGCCATTAGAGTCATCGGATACCATTTCATGCCTCAAAATGGTTGAAGCATTTGGTGCTCGTGTGGATCGCAAAGCAAATGAGTGGGAAATCAGTGGCACCGGTGGTAATGTGCAAATTCCCGAAGACGTCATCGACACTGGTAATTCTGGAACAACGCTCTACATTGGCATTGGTATTGCATCGCTCATTAAAGGAATAACCGTTTTTACTGGCGATCATCAAATACGCGCGCGCCCAGTCGCAGGGCTTTTAGATGCGCTCAACAAACTCGGTGCAAAAACTCGTTCTACACGAAACAACGGGAAACCACCTGTTATAATAGAAGGGCCGATCGTGGGCGGCACCACGTCAATCGATGCAATTACCTCGCAATATCTCACTTCGCTTTTAATAGCTACTCCTCTTGCGAACGCGGATACTGAAATTATCGTTCCCGTGTTAAACGAAGCTCCCTATGTGACCATGACATTGCAATGGCTCTCTCGTACGGGGATCCGATATGATGCGGATGATAGCTATCGGAAATTTTATATTTATGGAAATCAACGATACCACCCATTCGATGAACATATTGCCGCCGATTTTTCCTCTGCCACTTTCTTTGCAGTGGCTGCAGCGATTACCAGAAGCGAACTAACTCTTACTGGCTTAGATTTTACAGACTCGCAGGGCGATAAAGAAGTTATCTTTATCTTAGAAAAGATGGGCGCAAAAGTAGACATCGAAGGCAGAACAGTCCGCATTCGAGGCGGGAAACTAAAAGGGGGGACTTTCGATTTGAATGCAATCCCCGATGCGCTTCCCGCTCTTTCTGTCGCTGCATGCTTTGCTGATGGAGAAACCCGCCTCGTCAATGTCCCACAGGCACGGGTAAAAGAAACAGATCGAATTGCAGTAATGTGTCAAGAATTGAAAAAAATGGGCGCAACCATAGATGAACTTCCAGATGGGCTTGTTGTGCGTCGAAGCACACTTCGAGGAACCGAAGTCGATGGCCATGGCGATCACCGAGTTGTGATGTCCTTAGCGGTGGCAGGACTTGCTGCTGAAGGAACTACAGTTGTAAACACTGCCGAAGCGGTATCGGTCACTTTCCCTTCCTTTGCACAGCTGTTACAGTCGTGCGGAGCATTGCTCTCAATACGAGAAAATGCCGGGTGAAATTCATGGCACTTCGCGGTATACGAGGCGCAACGACAGTTGACGCGAACACGAAAGAACAAATTATATCCCGCACCATCGAGTTACTCGAAGAACTCACCAAAAGAAACGGCGTAAAAGTCGAAGATATTGCATCGGCAATTTTTTCGGTCACTGAAGATCTCAATGCGGAATTTCCTGCGGTTGCCGCGAGAAAATTAGGATGGCTTTACACACCACTTTTTTGCACGAGAGAAATTCCAGTTCCGGGATCTTTAGGCAGATGCATTCGAGTACTGTTACACGTTAATACCGATAAGAAACAAGAAGAGATGCTTCATCTATATCTCCACGATGCAATACAGTTGCGCCCCGATCTCGATTGCGAAGAAAAAGATCGATATTACCAATCGCGATAAGACGAATAACAGCACTGTATTCGCCAATAGATAATTTCTTGACATTATACATTAAATTGTTTAAGTTCGTTTTTATGCGTTCTTTGCAACAAAAGATTTATTAGGAGATTGGTGCGATGAAAAAGCTTTTTCTTATTGCGTGGGGACTTGTTTTAATTTCTAACATTGGTTTTTGTAGAAACAGCGACTTAGATCGCGCTCCCGATGTCGTATGGGTACCAACACCTCAAGAGGTAGTTGATAAAATGCTTGAGATGGCTCGCGTTAAATCAACCGATGTCGTTTACGACTTGGGATGCGGCGATGGCCGCATTGTGGTTACCGCAGCAAAACGATATGGCGTGAAGGCATACGGTTTTGACATCGATCCCCAACGGATAAAAGACTCGATAGAAAATGTAGAGAAAAACGGTGTCTCCCATTTGGTTACAATTGAGCGGAAAGACATTTTTACGCTCGATCTTACCCCTGCGACGGTAATTACCCTTTATCTTTTACCCAGCTTAAATGTGAAGCTCATCCCTCAGCTCAAAAAGCTTCCTCCCGGTTGCAGAATTGTATCGCACGATTTCGATATGGCTGGGGTTCGCCCCAAACAAGTGGTGGAGGTAGGAGCACATACCATCTATCTATGGGAAACGCCATTGCAATTTGAAAAAACGCATTGAGGTAAACAACCAGCACTTTTCAATATTGATATTATGATAAACACTAGTGCGTTTAAATTTTAATATAAAAACTTCTCGGAGAGAGAAATGCAAAAGAGGGCAACATTGTTTCACTGAGTTTCAAAATTTTATTTTCGAAACAATATATCTTTTCTATTCAGCAAGTCGACAAAAGTGTTGAATTTTTCATTTTTAATAAAATTTTTAAATAAAAATATTGACAAGATACTGTTGAATTATAATAAGGTACATACGTTGAGCCATTCACGTTTCAAGTATTCCCCTGTAGCTCAGTCGGTAGAGCAGTTGGCTGTTAACCAATTGGTCGCAGGTTCGAGTCCTGCCGGGGGAGCAAAATAGCAAAATCTTCTGTGAGGGCTTTTGTTTCCGCAAAAGCCCTTTCTTATTCCCGATATGAACATACAGTTGCTCATCCAATTTTAAATTGGAAAAATTATCCTTTACCAAATGTGGGTACGTAACTTACTACTTACTAATGTAAACTTTTTTATAAAAATTGCCATTCACTAATAATTTTTACCCCACATTAAAATAATTTCCCGTTAAACGATTTAAAATACAAATAGTGAACATTGTACGAATTTGAAAACTATAAATTTAATTTTTCGTGCATCAGTGCACCTTAAGCGCCTATTAACAGGAATTCCATTCAAGAAAATGATTTGACGATTTAAACACATTTTTATCTTTGTCAGAAAACATTTCTTTATAATTTATTTGCAAAATTATAACAGTTTCTTTACTCTATGAAAAAATTAAGGGAAATTGCCCATAATAACATTTTTTTAAACTATGAAATTTTAATTTTAAGAGAGAAAATATGGAATTAATTTTCGTCTCCCTTACACTTCTAGCAATACTTGCAGTTGGCGACCTTATTGTAGGCGTAAGCAACGATGCGGTAAACTTTTTAAATTCATCCGTTGGGTCCCGCGTAGTAAAAAGGAAATTCATTTATCTCATCGCTGCGATGGGAATTCTCGCAGGCGTTACATTTTCAAGCGGAATGATGGAAATCGCTCGCAAAGGGATATTTCAACCAGAACACTTCTCTCTTTTTGAGATATTAATGATTTTTACTGCTGTGATGCTCGCTGACATTATTCTACTCGATTATTTTAATACCTACGGTTTGCCTACTTCGACAACCGTTTCAGTAATTTTTGAGCTTTTGGGAGCATCGATTGCGATTTCAATCTTAAAAATAATATCAAGAGGCGAAAATCTCTTTGTGCTTAGCAATTATATTAACACTGCCAAAGTGTTGGCGATTTTGTCGGGAATTTTATCTTCCGTTGCAATTGCGTTTGTCGTTGGAGTTGTGGTGCAATTCATTTCGCGAATGATTTTTACATTCAATTACAAGACCACACTAAAAAGATACGGCGGACTCTGGGGTGGCATTGGAATGGCATCCATTGTATATTTCATTCTAATAAAAGGTGCAAAAGGGACTTCGTTTTTAACCGCATCGCAAATTTCTTGGATAGAAAACAACGCTCTCGTCATCCTCATTACCTGTTTTTGTGCATCATTTTTTATTTTCCAATTTATACTTTTATTCACATCCCTCAATATTTTTAAACCAATTATACTTGTGGGCACATTTGCACTTGCAATGGCTTTTGCAGCAAACGATCTCGTCAACTTTATTGGAGTTCCTCTCGCCGGTTTTACCGCATACAACTACGCACAAGGTCACATCGATCCTCTCAATTCGATGATGAAAGCGCTCAATGAACCAGTGCAAACAAACACATTGATACTACTGTCCGCAGGTATCGTTATGGCGCTGACGCTTTTTTTATCCCGAAAAGCGCGAACCGTGACCAGAACAGAAGTAGATCTTAGCCGCCAAGAGGAAGGAATTGAGCGCTTCGAATCTTTTTTCCTCGCTCAATTTTTAGTAATGATTGGCACAAATATGATGGATTTTGTAAAAAAAATATTTCCGCAAAAAATTCTGCACACCATCAATAAGCGAAAGGATATGACAAATTATGAACCCCATATATGCTCTGACGGTGAAATTCCTGCTTTCGATTTGGTTCGCGCTTCAGTAAACATGATCGCATCAAGTGCGCTCATTTCTTTAGCAACCTCGTACAAACTTCCATTATCAACAACGTATGTGACATTCATGGTGGCAATGGGAAGTTCCCTCGCTGATGGTGCATGGGATCGCGAAAGCGCAGTGTATCGGATTTCTGGCGTGTTGACTGTAATTGGGGGATGGTTTTTTACCGCTCTTTCTGCCTTTGTGATGTCATTCGTTTTCTGCCTTGTGCTCTATTATTTTAAAATATATGGGATAATTGTTCTCTCAATCTTAACTGTGGCGATTCTTTGGAAAAATCATCACCGGCATAAAAGCATCCAGGAAGAGACGAGTATTGAAGTGTATAACTTGCGAAAAATAAAAGATCATATCATTGCAGTTAAAACGTCCTTCGAACAAACCGGAATTCTTCTTGAAAACGTTTCCGCGTTATTACAAAAAAGCTTTAACGGTTTACGCTCTTACGACAGAGTCCAGCTTCGAATTGCAAAAAACAATTGCAAGAAAATTCAGACATGGACAAACATCATTATTGCGAATATTTTTAAAACGCTTCGCCTTTTGCACCAATGCGATATCAAGGTTTCAAAAAACTACTCACAGCTTATTACTAATCTCCAAGAGATTGCAGAAAGCCAAAGGGACATTACAATTCGCTCATATCATCACGTGATCAACAACCACAAAGGCCTTTTAGAAATACAGGTTAAGGAACTCTCAAAAGTAATCTCAACTGTTTGCGAAATGTTGAACATTACTTCTGAGAATTTAAAGCAAGATAAATTAGTTGATTTAAAAGATTTAAAAACAAAATTTGATAATTTCAGTAATATGATTCACGAATTCGATGAAAAACAAATTCAGAGAGTTCAAAACGAAACTTCCAAAACTCGTTTAAGCATACTCTATTATGCATACCTGGTAAATTCGATGAAAATAATAACTAGCACAAAAAACCTCTTAGAAACATTTAACGAATCGCTAAAAATCAAGGAATTGCAAAAGAATTAAACAAAATATTTATTTGTAAATTTCACTGGGCCACATATCGTGCCCTTATCTCTGAAATAGTTAAATCGTTCCCGCCAACGCTTATTGATTCATTCCCCGATTTGCCGCGAATGGTATATACGTTATTTGAATCGGGACCTGAGAACGTGAAGGTGATTGAATCATCTGCACCTGAAAGTTCATAGATTGAAGTATTGATTGAAAGGCGAATTCCAAAACCTGGCGAACTACCCCTCACTAATGTGATTTCGCTGGGAATATCCGTTGATTGAAATACTATTTTAAGATTCACACCGTTTTTATCTAAGGGCAAACCATCCTCGCATGCAGCGATCCCAATGTAATCAATTCCACTCACTTTCTTCTTATAGATAATCGCATATGCATTTATTTTTTGATACAGAATTCCATTATACGAAATATTAAATCCTTCAATGCTCGTCGGATCCACCGAAACCGTGATATCTCCAGGCTTTAGTTTATATTCCGAAGCTGACTGAGAACTCGAATCTCCTCCGCAACGTAAAAAAAATACGATGGCCATACTTATTATTAGAAATATCCACCCTTTTTGGATCGTCGTTCTTATGCGAATCATCGCTCCTCACATCAATATTATCGGTATAATAAAAATTCATGCAGAGAGCACTACACTCACCCATTACGCCTCGCTGTCAACCGGAAATTGGGGATAACGGAAATTCCCCACTATGCTTTTGTATTATCACCATCGTTGCGTTCGCGATCCAGCGAACATGATGGTGAGATTCAGGTCGATATCCCCAGTCGGGGCAAAATGAATCTATTGAGAACAAACCAAAGTCCTATAATTATTACAAACCACAATATTGAATCCATTTCCTTCCCCTAACATGTATGTCCGGTATCAATAATGAATCCCGAACCAAATGTGCTTTGGTGAAAATCGATTACTATGGGTTTTCCCCGTTGCAACAAAAATTGAACTTCATCATTGACAAGCACATCTATGCCATTTTCTTGATACACATGATCCTTCGTATTTTCTGACTCATCCAGAGCCAACCCCAAACGGGGACCACCTCACCCAATTCCCGCAATGAGCAACCTCACTGCAGGTTTTTTAAAATCGCACTGATGCATAATTTTTAACAATTGCTCTTTTGCGCTATCAGTAATTGTGAGATTCATAAAAACTCCTTAAAATTTAGTTATTAATATAATACTAAAATTCTTATTAATTTTCAACATCTTTTTTGTAGTTTTTTAAAAATTAATAAAATCTTTAAAAAATAATACCATTTAACTAAAAAGCATGGTATTTAATCACAATGAAATAATTAATTACACGAATATCAAACTCATAATTTTAAAAATGAAAATTTCAAATAATATGAACCAATTTTTACAAAAAAATTATTTTTTCTGCGACATAGTGTTTTTTCCGCAAATCATACAATTTATAACACATGTTACCCATTAAAAATTACTTTCCCATGATAAGACAATAACGACTCCCGCAAACGAAAAACATACTCAACACCAACTTTCCCTTTGTGAGCGATGTAATATCTAATTGTTGATTCATCTGGATTTCAATAACTACAATAAAATTTGAATTGAAATTTTATGTAAAATATTAAAGGATTTGTATTAACGAAGCTATCGCGAGAGAATAAACTTATTCACAATTCTCATCATAGCAAATACAAATGGGAGCGTCAATGGACGTTATGGATTTGCGCACCAAAGAAATATTCTTAAAAAATCTCTTTTCAATCCTTTCTGCAGATAGAGGGAGCAGGATTTTCGGCAAAGAGAGCGTCATCAGTGCAATTCGCGAACTGAATATTTCGAAGAATACCATTCAACAATGGTTCAATGAATGGAAACAAAATCCTGGAGCAATGATATTTTTCGAAGAGAGCAGTACATCCTCACAAAAAAACCGCGAAATGTTTTTTTACACATGCGCCGCACTTTTGGCAGATGAGACAATTTCAAATGAAATTATGAAATGTCTGTTTTCATTTGCAAAAAAATGTGGCCTCAATTCATCAATTGTCAACTCAATCTTTTCAAATAAAAATCTTTATACGTCGGAATCTTCCTTCATTAAACGGGGCAAAACGCTAATATTATCGCATGAAAGCCAAAACGTAGCACAAAAAATGTTACCTCCTTTAAAAAAATCAAGGATTCGCCAAATCGAACATAAACACTTTTATGTTGCACATCAAATATCACCCGAAGGGCTCGATGAACTTCAACGCCTTCTCATTGCATATCATCTTGGCTGCCATGCGGCAATTGAAGGGCCGACGGGAGTTGGCAAAACGCACTGCGTCACAGAAATTGCAAAAATTCTTGGACTCAATCTGTACACCAAAACGTGTTCCAATCGCACAACAGAATCGCACATCATTTCCTTTCCCGTGCTCAGCGTGCAGGATGGGGCAACAATCACCACGCATGTGAACGGGCCTCTTGTCAATGCAATGATCGAACCAGGTATCTTTTACGGAGATGAATTTAATCTTTTAAAAGAAGATGTACAAAAACGATTGAATAGCGCATTTGATGAACGTAGGTATATTGACCGAAACGATGGCGTACAAATTATGGCAAAAACAGGTTTTTGGGCCGTAATATCGTACAATCCAACTGAAAATTTAATTGCCCGTGATCTTGAAGAATCCGTTGCAGATCGATTCGTGCATTACTACTTCTCCCGTTGGCCTTCGGCATTTAAAGCGTATATTGCATATCGAAAAGCAGCAATGGATCTTGAGATAACGCCGCCATCAGAAAAAGAGTTTGGCATAACGCTTTCTTGGCGCGGCATTTCTTCCGATGGAGAATTTTACATTGGCTTTGTGGAAAATGAACACCTTAAATGGAGACATTTTTTTAGCGGCAAACCTTCCGAAAAACCCGATTACATCTATCAGATTATCGACAATCCAAATCGCAACAATAAATTAACGACACCGTTAAACACAAAATTTGAAGGCGAGATATGTTCTGAACGAGAATTTTCCCAGCTTCTTTCACAATTCACCGAGGTACTTCATTCCCTTACCACAAAAGACTATTCTTCGATTTCAAAAATTGGAATGTCCGATACGATCCAAAAAGATGATTTAGAGCTTTTATCGCTTCACGAGAGTTCTGCGCGAATTGAAATCGCAGCACTCAAACACTATCACTATCTTCTCCAAAAAGGATTTGATAGGTGCTTAGCGCAATCTTACGCAACGCGGTTGGTCATCGATCAGGTTTGTTTTGGCCAGCATCGCACCAAAAGGATACGCACGTATTCAATTTACGATCTGGTAACGGCTATTGCGAAAAATATGAAACTTTTACCTGCGCTGCGCTTTAACACACACCTTTCACAATCAAATTAATCTTAGACGGAGGACCTTTTTGCGTATAAGAGAATTTAAAGCATCAATTTCGCAACATACAAAAAATGCGCTTATCGCTTTACTCCCATCGAAAAGCCGACGCCAACTTTTATACTCCTTAGCTTCAAAGGAACTCACAATCGATCAAGTACCGCTTTTTGAACAATTTGTGCTTTCCCCTGGATTTCGGCTCTACATACGCACTCACCAGAACGTTTCCAGTACCCGTTGGGAAAAAACTTTTCGATTTTTTTTTCACCGCCTCTCTCTGGGCATCCCTGCCAATAAGCTTGGAGAAATCATTGGCGCTATGTCTTCGAAAAAATACATTGAAATGGAAAAGTCGTTTTTTCATGCGCCAATTGATTTGCGACCATATGAACTCTTCCAATCAACTTTTATCACTATTGGGGAATATGATATTGAGTTTTTAGATACTTTTCTAAACTATTGCCGTTCGCATAGTTTTGCAGATTTGAAAAAGCACTATTTATCGAATTGGGATATTTTTTCTGATTTATTCAAAACAATTTCAGAGTTTTTTATTCACACTCGATCCCTTGCAAAAACAAAAAAAGCCGTGGAGTTTTTCATTCTCCCATATATTAAAAAAACTATTGAAATCTATAAAAATTCCGATGTATACAACGACTTCATTGCGCTGATAGTTGACGTGCTAAAAAATCAAAAAAATTTAGAACTTTTTACCCAAAATTTCAAATATTTTTATCACAAAAATCTTGAAAAATGTAATGTAACGATAAATAAACACGATGCGAATTTTATTGCCAACCGCACAAATAAGATCATACAATATTTACAGCATATTAGTGAAAAAGATAGCAAGCTATTTAAAAAATTTGTGCATTTGTATGGAGATCCAAAGGATGAAATTCAACTATATATATGGAACACGGTATTCGAACTTGATGCAGAAATAGCCAAAAATGCGATTTTCATCTTCACCTCTAATTCATTTATTTCGTTGAAGTCTAATTATTTATCTGACACAAATACACTGCAGTGTTTCATTGGCAATATTATTGCAATTTTAAAAGATAATGAAATTCATAACATACAATCTTTAAACTTTCAAATAATATTTCATTTTCTCATCTTATTAAGAACAAACAGAGCGTTTCTTAAACGGCGCATTGAATTTATTAAATGGCTCAAGACAAAAAGCTCTTCAAGTCGCCTTGAATTCGAGGTGCTTCGATTTTTATTCTTCGAGTCTGTATTCATCGCACTAAAACTTGTAATTAACAGAATAGGAATGAAAATGACAAAATTTTGCGATAACTACCACAAACGTTTCGTTTTAGCTGTCGATTATGTACAGACAAAAGTGAATCATCGCAATCAGCACCATCTGGACCGCGCCTTTGCCATCACCCTTTTTGCGCTGAGAGAAAAAATATGGGAACCGCTTTTTAAAAAATACTCTGCACATAACCACATCATTTTAAAGCTTAAAAACATCGCTGAAACATATAATAGGGAAGACGCTATCATTGGCGCACTCGAATCAATGGAATCAGCAGATCTTATTCACTATTATCGCAATATCGAGGCCGCATTTCACTCTTCAAATTTTAATATAGAAGATGCACTCAGACCAGATTGTTGGTATCGTCTCCCATTTCATGTTGCACTGCCATACGTCATCGAAGTGCTTACGCCCCTTGTGGGAACTATTAATGTGGTCCCCTCCGATATCGGTGCATATACGGATAGCCGAAACATTTATCTCCCCCGATATATCAGCGATTTCAAAGATCCGCTTTTCCCAATCACTCGCAATCGAAATCTTACCATGTACGTTGGAATGGCACTTCATGAAGCGGGGCATATTTTAGGAGGAACATTTCTCTTCGACATAAATCGCTATTGCAAGACATTAAAAAATCCTGCAATATACCAAATAATTGCGTTTCTATTTGAAGACTATCGAATTGATGAATTCCTTGTGCGAATCCATGCTCATCTCCAAGCCGCAGAAATTATTAAAGAAATAAATCGATTCTACAATAACAAAATATATAATTCGTCTCAGGGGATGGGACTATTTCTCATCCTTCATATCATTTCTGAAGCGAGCAACACAAATG
>JAOAAF010000005.1:0-9118 GCA_026419015.1 Spirochaetota bacterium | reverse complement strand
CTTTTTGCAACATGAAAGAGCTAATCGAATATTTTATTTTGCATTTGAAAAATCTTGAAATCGAAAATCCACTCTCTGTGTATATTCTTGCCGACGAACTTTATAAAATATTAATTGATTGGCCTGAAGAAGAATTGCACGGAATTACAGGTCTCCATCATTTGAAAGATCTGCACTGCGTTGACACATGCGATAATAAAAAAACTCTATCCATCATGACTGCTGAACAGCTTTACGAATACTATCGCCAGTACAAAAAAAATCCGCAATCGTTTATGGCAACTCATGGAATTTTCTTTTATCCAACATTACACAAAATTGGAGAGAAAATATTCGCCTTTGATACAGAAAATCTGCCTTATTTCAGCAATAGGAATACAGAAAACAGAAACAATTATCATGATCGCTCAAACGAGATAAATTCGATCGTGCCAAAAAGCGATAAGATCCTCCCCCACAAGTTACGCCCCATATTAAAAACGCATGTGTATTCAATGGATCCGCATACCAAAACGCGGACCCGCCTTTCAGAAATCCATGAAATCACCATCAGCACTATCTCGAGCGAATTTTTACGCAAATTTAAAAGATGGGAATACCTTGAGAAGATGATCTACTTGCAATTATCAAACCTTATGCCTTTCATACAAGATGAACGCGAAATCCTTTCGCTTGAAGGTGAAATCGACATGGATTTGCTGGTAGAAGTCCTTTCAAATAAAAATCATTTTTACTCTCCTGAATTTTTGGATGTGCATTATGAAACCAACAGAAGTTTCGAAGTGATAATTGGGCTCGATGCAAGCGGATCAACGGCAAATAGAATTACAGACAACTACACTATTCTCGATGTTGAAAAAGCATTTGCCATCATTTTGGGCAAAGCGCTTTGTTTGCTTTCGCCAAACGTCTCTATCTTTGCCTTCAATTCGAACTACTCAACAACTGTCTATCGCTGTGCTCACATCCATGCAGTTTCATCGCTCACTCCTGCTGAAGGAAATAGGGATGGTGACTTCATTCGCTATATCAAACAACTTCTCGTAAAAAGCAGAGAGGAAATGAAATACTTTTTTTTCATTTCAGATGGCTGCCCCGATTCAGTGAACTACAAGATTCCATATGCACTAGATGACACGCTCATCGCAATGCGCGAAACAACAAACGCAGGAATTCGTCTTATTTATTTCAATATTGAATTGACAAGAAAAGAGTATTTCGAATTGTTTAAAAATGAAGCAACGTTCGCGAGGCATTTTATTAAGCCCGATGAACTTTTATACGCAATACCAGAAATTGTAGAACAACTTGTACGCTCCTAGCGCAGTCAAATATGCAATATTTCCATGCAATCTTAAGTTTTCCAATTCCGACATAAGTTATATCGTCTTTGCATATTAGCAAACCAACAGTTCATTGTTTATACCTCTATCGCTGTTTTCGAGACTTTTTGTGATTACTATTTTTAGTTTTTAGAAATATTTTCTCGATGTTCGTTTCAAGTTCAATATTGCCATACCGCATATGAGCGTTTCGATAAAATGTTTTGAACGCAATAAAAGATTTAAAAAAAGTCTTGCGCAAATACCAATAACAATAGTATATTTTATTAATAATGGCTTTTAAAATGGCAATTGACTGCATTGCTCACTCAACTCGACGTGCGTTAAAAGTGCTTAACGTGCAGTGTGGGCCTGTCGATTGTATTAGTGCAGACCAATGCCATATGCTAAAATGGTTAGAAAAATGCCAAAAAGAATAAAATATAACACTCCACGATGTGTTCTGGTTTTCAGAACACAATCTAATAGTAGTTGTCAAAATGGCGAGGCAGCCGATAATGCGGCAAATTAAATCACCGGGTTAAAAGAGAATTATGGTATCGAATCAATTCAAAGTTGAAAACTACGTAGCAAATTCTTTCATCGTTGTTGAAGGCAAGCGCGATGCCCATAACTTCTACATCATTCGAAGCGGCAAAGTCAAAATTTCGAAAGAAAACCCCGTAGCCGCTGAAGAACCATTCACCATCGCAGGGCCGGGCGATTTCTTCGGGGTGATTTCCTGCATGAGCAATCACCCGCGAACAGAAACTGCGATTGCACTTACTGATGTTTCCCTCATTTCCGTTGAACGCGAACAATTTGGCATTCTCATCCAGAAAAATCCAGCTGTTGCAATGAAAATTATACGATTTTTTAGCAGAAAGCTTCGCGATTTCGATACGGCAATCACTCGACTTACCTTCAAAAACACTGTTGAGGAAGACCCTTCCCATCTTTTCAAAATTGGCGAATACTATTTTAAACATAAAAATTTTAATCATGCAATTTATGCATATCAACGATTTATCCAATATTGTCCCAATCATCCAAATCGCGATACCGCTCTCGAACGTTTGAAAACGCTGAAAGCCCCTTACAAAATCGATGATTCCAGAAATCAAGAAACTCTTCAAAGAACGTACAAAGATAACACCATGATTTTTTGTGAAAACGAACCAGGCAACGAATTGTATATTATACAATCGGGAAAGGTCAAAATCACAAAAATCGTCGATGAAGAAGTACTGCTTGCTGTATTAAAACCAGGCGACATTTTTGGCGAAATGGCACTTTTGGATAACAAACCCCGCAGCGCTTCGGCTATTACTTTTGGCGATACCACCCTTTTGGCAATCAACAAATCGAATTTCGAAGGAATGGTACAAGCGCAACCGCAACTTGCCACAAAACTCATTCAGCTTTTAAGCGAACGAATCTGGGTTGCATATCGGCAGTTAGCGAATCTTATGATTACCGATCCGCTGGGAAGAATTTACGACACATTGCTCACCCAGGTGGATCTGCACCGAATAAAAATTGGTCCAAAAATTCCGTACACTTTTGATTTTGGCGTTAAGGAACTTATGAAAATGGTCGGAATTCCCCCAGACAAAGGAGAAGTATATGCAGTGCAGCTTCTTGAAGATAAACACTTCAAACTTGAAGATGGGAAAATTGTATGCACCGATCTCGAAGAGCTCGAAAAAACCGTAAATTTCTACAAAAAGAAACAATTGCTGGAACGCAAGCGTGAAGCCAGTAAAAAGGCCATTTAAGATATTCTTTGCATTTATTGGGATTGGCATTGCATTGGTCGCTATCGGAGTGATCGGGCTTTATTATTTTTTCCCTACAGAAAAAATTAAATCGGTTGTTGAACATCAGGCAAAAATTGCGCTTGCTCGGCACGTATCGGTAGGTAATATTCGGTATGGAATTCGTGGTATCCATTTGTACGATGTAATTATCTTTGACGGCCTTTCCGATAAAGATCCATATCTTGCAAAAATCGCAGAATGCCAATTAGGTATTAAGTTTAGTTCGCTCATTTCGTTAAAAATTAACGTTAATTTATTATCCCTTGAAGGATTTATCATCGACATCGTTTACAAAAATGGCATATCAAATGTAGAGCGATTCATCGATGATTTTCTTAAAACTCCTTTCACGATGAAAATTAATACAATTCAATTTCAGGATGCAAGGATTTCCTTAAAAGCACCTCCACCGATTCTCAAACCCCTCAGCGGCACTTATCGCGCTTCTGCAACGATCGATGTATCACAAAATTCGACTGTCACCATCACGGATGCAGAAATTATCCTCCCCGAAGAACGCGGGAAAATCACTGCGGATAAGATTGAGATCGCTAAAAAAGAAAGGGGAATTATTCTTAAAACCGATCTCACTTTACACCGTTGCCAGCTTAGTTGGGTTTACGGATGGAAAAGCGGAGAACCCCTCCCTTTCCGCACATTCGACGGGAAAATTCACGATCTCACGATCACAGAAAACGATATAAAAGGAAAGGTAAAGGGAAACTCTTTGCTATCTACCGGGAAAACTCTCTTCGCCGATGGGTGGTGTACCGTTACATTTGCCAACAAACATACATTAATTTCGAATACCGATGCAAAATTAGGAAATTCCAGCGCGTATGTTAAGTTGCTCAGCATTCATTCGAATGGGAATATCGATAAAATTTTTCTTCAAAAATTTTTAATCGATACTAAAGACATTCAACCATTGCTACCATTTTTGCCAAAGACTGTTGCGGGGAATATAGCAGGAAATTTTTCTTTTGAAAATAAAATTATAAATGCCGAAATAAAAATTTCGGAAGGCGCAGTTGGCGTGGAGGGCAAACTAGTTCGCAATGTAAACGAAACGATAAAGATAACAAACAATACATTCAAAAAGGATAACATTTCTGCAATCATCCTCGACACACCTTTTACGATTTCCATTGCATCAAAGGGAACTGAGTTAAAATCGTTTATTGTAACTGCATCCGCGAAAGAAATGACAATTGATTTCCACTCACAAGAAAAAAGCGAATTGAATCTTATAGAAAAAAACATCCCCATCACCATTTCAGGAACAATTGCACTAGATAAACTTTTCGTAGATAAATACACATTTCATTCTGCGAAGGTAACATTCATTACGTCTCAGAAACAAATTGCGATTAACTCCTTCACTGCGCGCTGCTTTAGCGGTGATGTAGAAGGGAAAGGATTAATCGACTTTTCGAAAGGGGAAATCGACATCGCCAGTAGCATTTACTTTAAAAACATCAAAGTCCAACAGTTCCTTGAATTAAACGAAAAAATTAAAAATCGCGTTTTTGGCACAGCATCTGGGAAAAGCGAAATTTCTCTTCGAGCTACCAAAAACGAAGATATTTCGAAATCCGTAAAAGGCCGCCTTGAGTTCACAATTACGAATGGGAAACTCGTCGATACCGGTTTGCAAAACGGCCTGGGCGCTGCGCTTTCGGAAATGAAATACAAGTTAAAAGACCTTGAATTCAGCAAAATACACGGTAACCTATCAATTCTCGGCACCAATTACTATGTTAACAATTTCGAATTCATCGCTCCCGATGTTCACCTCAAGCTCGAAGGATATTTTACAAAGGATCTCGACGGTGATTTAAAACTTAACTTGGAATTTACGAAAAACTTCATTCAAGATGTACCCAATCCCGTTCTTTTACAGCTCAACAAATACAAACAAGGCGGATGGTACATCATCCCGTTTACGATGAAAGGAAACATTACCAAAAGCGAAAATTATCGAAGGATAAAATAAACACGAATTGCCACAAAGCACCATACAAAAAATTATTGCCGGTATGGCGGCAAACGGCAATTCAGATGCGTAATTGCATGACAGAGAGCAAGCATAAAATAGGAATTGTGGGCGCCGGTGCAATGGGATGTCTTTTTGCTCACTATTTCGTGCGCGCAAATATCGATGTGATGTTGTACGATTTACCTTCCCGCATCGCACTGTTGAAAAATGGCATACGCGTGGCTCTTTTTGATGGATTGACGAGTGAAACCTATGTTTCGGTATCATCGACTCCCTCAGAGCTCAACGATTGTTCGATCGTTTTCATTTTCGTGAAAAGCTATTCAACTCGCGACGCTGCACTCGCAATTTCACCGTACCTTAACAGGGATACAATCCTCGTTACCCTTCAAAATGGAATTGGGAACAAAGAAATTCTTCAGGAAATATTTCCAAATAATCGCATCGTTTACGGCGCAACAACGATCGGTGCGCATATTAATCATGAAGGGATAATATGCGAAGGTGGAAAAGGCAACATCATCATCGGTTCATCAAATAAGGTAGCTCTTGAAAATGTATGCGCGCTTTTTCACGCCACAGAATTACCCGTTGAGTGCACCTCACAACCCGATTTAGCAGTATGGCGTAAAGCGATCATCAATGCTGCGATAAATCCGCTTGGAGCACTGCTTGGAATCACAAATGGTGAAATTATTCTGTCGCCACAGTTGCGTCACATTCAAAAAAAAATTATTCGAGAAGCTGTCCAGGTGGCTTCATCGCTAGGGATTACCCTTATTTCAGAAGAGCTTGTCGAAGAAACGAGTGAGGTATGCAAAAAAACTGCACGAAACCGATGTTCGATGCTTCAGGATATTGAAGCGGGACGGAAAACTGAAATCGATTCAATTAATGGAAAAATAATTCAACTTGCGCAATTAGCGGGAATTTCTACTCCCTACAACGATGCAATCTACTGTTTAATTGTTGCACGGGAAGCGAAAAAAAAACCGGGGGATTCCCCGGCCTTTCATAAATATGGGATTGATTGATATGAACCAATGGATTGCTACCGTTCGTTTTTATATGCATCGCGCATCGATTTATGCTTTTGGTGCTTCACATGACGATAAATAAAATATTCAACGCTTACCCATACCAACGCAGCAATCCAGAAAATCGTCACAATGTCGAAAAAATTAATATTCATATAAATTGATTTTGCAAAAATTGTGCCAAATGGGAAATTTTTTATATTTCTAACTCTTGAATTTGTCAGATATTATTAACGTAAATTTCTTCAGGATAAAAAAATGTCAATTCCACTGCGTCAGATATGTGAATAATTGCGACACTGTTGCAAATCTGCAACACCTTCATCGTGCCGAAAATGTGCGCGCGCTTTTAACGATCGCGATTCTCACTAACAATTATTCCCATTCGATGGTGCTTGGCGGTTTTGATGAAATATCGAGCACGACGCGATTTATCCCTTTTACTTCGTTTATAATTCGGTTCGAGATGCGGCGCAACAACTCTTCGGGAAGATATGCCCAATCCGCTGTCATCGCATCGACAGATGTGACCGCCCGAATTGCTATCACGTTTTCATACGTACGCTTATCGCCCATTACACCAACAGAGCGAACGGGGAGAAAAACCGCAAAAACTTGCCAGAGGCTTCGATACAGACCCGCAAATTTAATTTCTTCCACAAGTATATCGTCCGCCTCCTGAAGAATTTTAATTCGGTGCGGCGTTACTTCTCCAACAATGCGAACAGCTAGACCAGGTCCAGGAAATGGATGGCGGTATACCAACTCTTCGCTCATTCCTAATGCAAGCCCAAGTTCGCGAACTTCATCTTTAAAAAGTTCCTTAAGCGGTTCAATAACCTTTCCCGATTTAATCAGCTTTAGCACTTCGGGAACTCGGTTGTGATGGCTTTTAATGGTATCAGAAGGGCCCTTTGTTGAAACTGATTCAATGACATCGGGATATAGTGTCCCCTGCGCAAGAAAATCGAACCGTCCCAGTTTTCTTGCCTCTTTTAAAAAAACATTAATAAATTCGCGACCTATGATTCGACGTTTTTTTTCAGGATCATCAACCCCTTTAAGCAACGAGAGAAATCGTTTCGATGCATCAACATATATAAGATTCAATTTCGTATGGCGTTTAAACCGCTCAATAACCTTTTCAGGTTCATTTTTTCGCAATAGCCCATTATTGACAAAAACGCAGTAAAGCCTATCGCCAATAGCGCGCTGTAACAACATCGCAGTGACTGATGAGTCAACTCCACCCGATAATCCCAAAAGAACGGTGCCGTTTCCCACTTCTTTGCGAATGGCATCGATTGAAGATTCAATAAACGATTCCATCGTCCACGAAGGGGTTAACTTACAAATTTCAAACAGAAAATTTTTAATGATTTGCTGTCCATTGACGGTATGATATACTTCAGGATGGAATTGAACTCCATAAATTTTTCGGTGGGCATTTTCTATGGCAGCAATTTCCGCATTTTCGGAGCTTGCGATAATATCAAAATTTCTTGGCGGCACAATCACCTTATCGCCATGGCTCATCCACACAGTCTCTTTCTTCTTTAAACTTTTAAACAAAGCACTTTTCTTCTTTATTTCAATTATCGCCCTTCCATATTCTCTTCGTGCAGCCGATTCGATTTTTCCTCCAAAGTGCTTTGCCAATGCACATAATCCATAACAAATACCAAGAATTGGAACATTAAGCGCGAAAATTTCTTCCTGAAGCTGAGGTGCATTTCTTTCGTAAATTGACGAAGGTCCCCCCGAAAGCACAATTGCCGCAGGATTTTCCGCTGCAATTTCTTTTGCGCTTTTATAAAACGGAACTATCTCCGCATACACTTTCTGTTCGCGAATCCGCCGCGCAATGAGCTGGGTGTATTGCGAGCCGAAATCCAATATAATGACCTTTTGTTGTGGCACACCAATGCCGTGTTCAATCACTTGCGCGCTCCCACTATTCTTTCGAAGAATTAACCTTTTGCAATTCTCACTCAATGTATTCTTCCTTTTCTTTTTTTATGGTAATTATCTTCTGTTCATCGAGTTCCCTCATTACGCGGACAATCATATCGCGCGCGGAGTGAATTTCAGAAATGCGAATTGGCCCCATTGCATCCATATCGTATAAAATATCTGTGGCTCGGTTTCTACTCATATTTCGGAAAAATTTTATGCGTATCGCATCGCCCGCTCCTTTTAATGCCCGCGCAATAATTTTGTCATCGCCAATCGCATCGATGAGAATTCTCATTTCACGGTTATCGAGATTGAGCACATGATCGAAGGTATAAATTCTATCTCGAATATCCCGCGCAATTTCGGGAAGATTTTTCTCGAAATATTCCATGAGCGCTTTTTCCTGATCCCCGCTCATATAATTTAAAATTTTTACTAATGTATCCACACCGCCCGTGCTTTCAAAACCTGGACCTGCTCTATACTTATCGTATTTTCTTCGAAGTACCCGTGCAATCTCAACAACCGCTTCCGGAGTCGTCTTATCCATTTTTGCCATGCGCTTGGCAACTTCAGTTGCTAACCGTGGATCGAGCCGTTTTAGCACTTCAGCGGCTTTTTTTGGTTGAATATGCGCCAATGTAACCGTTACCGTCTGCGGATGCTCATCAGCAAGAAAAGTTACAATAAGCTCGGGGTCAACCTCATTTAAAAATTCAAACCCCTTTTCGAGATCTTTTTGCGACAATTTATCAAAAATTTCCTTGGCTTTCTCTTCGCCAAAGGCTGCGGCGATTAAATCGCGTGCAACATTTTCCCCGCCATAAGAGACTCCACGGTTTTTTTTAAGCTCAATAATAAACTCACCAATAAGGTCTTCTTTTTCTTCAGGGGTAAGCTTTTGAATCTTTGCAATTTCCCCCACTAAGCGATGTACGCTCTCCTCATCCAAATGCTTTAATACTTCCGTTGCAACTTCTGGTC
>JAOAAF010000062.1 GCA_026419015.1 Spirochaetota bacterium | reverse complement strand
GGATAGCGAGGTTGATTGATGCCCGATTGTATCGATAAAACGCAGGGAAGCCCAATCGTGAGTTGTTCGTTAAGACCACCTTCAAGCTCGCGGTTGATTGAAAGTTCTTTATCGCCGGTTTTTTCAATTTTTACCACATTTGTGCAATGAGGAAGTCCCATCATGTCGGCAATCATTGGGCAAGTTACCGCAGCTTGGTCGTCCTCAGCCTGAACGCCTGTTAAAACTAAATCAACATCGCCAACGCTTTTAATCGCCGCGCATAGTGCGGAGGCAACCACAAAGTTATCGCCATCATCGACCGCAGGGTCAGTTATTTGAATCCCCCAATCGGCTCCCATAGCAAACGCTTGGCGCACTTGCTTTTGTGCTCGCTCAGGTCCCGATGAAACGATGATAACTTCACCTCCATGCTTTTCTTTGAGTTGGAGCGCTGCTTCGACTGCATACTGATCGAAATCGTTCATTTTAAACGCGATTTGCGATTCATCGATTTTGTTATCGACAATCTTAAATTTGGATTCCATATCTGGAACCTCTTTGACGCATACTACGATCTTCATGACCTCACTCCATTTTGTAAGATTTTCAAAAAAAGATAACGACAAAGCCAAGAGTATGCTTTTGAAGTCAATGTATTTTTTAAATGGTATATGTCAATCCCATTTTGCTTTTCATCGGAGGTGAAATTTTTCTTGATTTCTAAACAACCTCTGGTGAGATGGCCTTAACCCGCAGTGGGATTTAATTGCCAGCTTAGCTCAGTCGGTAGAGCGGTTCACTCGTAATGAACAGGTCGCCGGTTCGATCCCGGCAGCTGGCTCAATAAAAAAAGAAAATTTGTGATGAGTCAGATTTTTAAAGTAAATCTTCATAACTGTTAAAAATTTGGAATTTATTTAAGATGTTTGCAAGTTTAAGTATATTATATATTTCCTCACTAACGTTAATGAGTCCAAACTCCCTCCCTAAAACAGTTAATTTTCGTAATCCGAAAAGAAGTGTGGAAATGAAAATTGAATTGGCTTCACGAATGTGTGTGAGGTCAATTATAATGTTCAATTGGGTGTTTTCAATAATATTGCTGAGGTGATTTTTAAATTCCATATTGTTAAATAGCGTAATTTCTTCGCGCGGCTCAATTATTGCGTATTTTTCTTTTATTGATATGTTGATTTCCATTATTGTATTGGTTTTGCCAATGTATGCTGTTTTGTAACCCGCCTGTGTTAATTTATTCATAGGTTGTTCTGCTGTCAATTATTCTTTTCACAAAGGGGTTTTAATTTTTATTTAGAAAAAGTGTAAATTCAGCTGTGCGCAGTTCGCAATGAGATGTAATTCACTGGCACGTTATATCGATCCGGCAAACACATGCAGCGTTTGCTACAGCTTTCTCAATGATGTAAATTCTCATTATATTTATATTTTTCCACTCGTTCGTGTATTGGAAAGGGAAAAGCGAGGCTATGGCGTTTTGATGATTATATCCACCCTGCGGTTTTTGCTTCTCCCTTCTGGGATTTTATTATCAAACAGAGGTTTTTCCATTCCATAACCGCGGTACGAAAGTTTTCCTCCAAGCCCTTTATCGTGTAAATATTTTGCAACGGAATAAGCGCGTTTTTCTGAAAGATTTTTGTTGTATTCTGCCGAGCCGATATTGTCTGTATGCCCCTCAACGATTATTTCCTTGTGAGGATATTTTTCCCGTATGATTTTTGCGATAGCATCTAAATCTTTGAGCGCTTGAATTTTAAGCTGATATGAGTCGAAATCGAAAAGTACCTCTCCGAGGCGAATAGCTATTCCTTGTTCATCCTCTTCAACGCGAATATCTTCGCTTTTTGGGAGAACACTTTTAATATCCTTTATGGCTTTCATTTTATCATCAGCCTCTTGGGGTTGGAACATTGTAAATTGAGTTTTGATTTCCATTGCAAAATTTGCTGATGCGATGGTACGTGGGGAATCTGCGAAAATGAATTGAATGAAATACGAATCGTCCATTTTATAAGGTCTCTTGTGAGTGATATCCCAAAAAAGAGTTCCATTGTTTTTCCCAATAATTTTTAGAGGCATTCCAAAAACTTCGTTTCGATTAAAATTTTTGTTAATATGAAATGAGTAGTCGATCACAGCGACTTCAGTATCGTCTATTTTTTTGATAGAGGTAAGTTTGTATGTCACAGGAAATGAAATGAAAAATGGTTGGGGAAAATTTGTAAAAAAAATCTCTCCTTCTTCTTTCCAGCTTTCTCCTTGAGAAATTTTTTTTAACGGAAAGGTGGGAATATGACGTAGATTTGGCATTAAATATTTTCTATCAACTATAAATTTACCATTTGTAAGTATTTTAAAATCGGTGAAAAATTCTTCAATTTTTCGAAAAATTTCTGTACCTTCGTCTTTTTGATACACTGTAAAGGTGCCTTTGACCAAACTACCATCGCTTCCCTTTTCGTAGCAGGTGAGGTTAATGATGTTCCGCTCAAAGTAATTTTTAATAACATTAGTATTCAATGATTGTTTTACGGCAGCGGTTCGAATTATTTCAAGCCTCTCGTTTTTCGGGATTTCCCAACTCAGCGTTTGTGCAGATAGGGATCTGGACAAACAAAAAAAAATCAATCCACCCATGTAAGTATAAAATTTTTTCATAAAGAACCTCCCGATTGCGAGAGAGGAAATTATAATCGTCGGAAATTATAAATAATTCAATATAACCCTCAATTTAACAGAGGATGACATCGATTTGTCAATTCAAATTAAAATTTTTTATTCTTGTAATTGTTTTATTTATTGATTTCGCTGTTCAAGCAAAAATGATGTTATATTTGGTTCAAATCTTACTTGTGGTGCATGGTAATGGGCTTTAGCATTAGAAAGATTTATGATGATTTTCTTCCTGCAAATCAACGCGCGATTGAACAAATCATCAATATTACCCGTCAGCAAATTCCCGACATGAAAGAAGAATATTTTGATGTAATGAGAGGGTTTTTTCGAAATCCAATTTATCGGAAAATGCGGCATATTTTCTTTGTCGTTGACGATAGCAGAGGTGATGTGAAAGGGTTTGCGCAATTATCGTATGCGCCCGATTTGAAATTCTGTTTTTTAGATCTCATGGCAATGCGCCGCGGCAACGTAGGTGGGGGGATGGGCAGTGCGCTTTACGAACGCGTGCGAGAAGAGGCGAAATACCTCAATGCGAGAGGAATTTATATTGAATGCCTCACCGATGATGGCAGAGTATTTAAAGATAAAAAGATGCTACGGCAAAATCGCGCGCGCCTGCGGTTTTATGAGCAATACGGTGTTCGCCCAATTGCTAACACAAACTACGAATCGCATAGCCGCTTACATTATAATTATCCATATTTTCTATTGTACGATGATTTGGATACGAACAAATTGCCAAGCAACGAAGAGTTCAAAAAAATTGTGACGGCAATCTTAAAGAGGAAGTATGAACCGCCTTGTTCTAAAAGAGATATCAATATGCTGTTGCGCTCAATCAAGGATGATCCGATTGTGCTGCGCCAGCCCCGCTATATAAAGAGTGAAGCCGATCGTCAAATTAAAAAAATTCCCGATGATATGAAAATTGTTCTCATCTGCAATGAAGGTCACGAAATTCATCACATCCGCGAACGCGGTTATGTAGAATCTCCTGTACGAATAAAAACAATTCTTGCAGAGCTCGATAAAACAAATCTGTTTTTTAAAATGATGCCAAAGCGATTTTCGGAAAAGTGGATCCGCGAAGTGCATAGCGCTGATTTTGTTAATTACTTTAAAAAAGTCACAATGGCAATGAGTAAAGAACAGACCCTTTATCCCGATGTGTTTCCTATTCGCAAAGCAGTAAGTCCTCCGAAAAAGCTTTTTTCCCGTGCAGGGTATTATTGCATCGATGTGTACAGTCCCATTAATCGAAACTCATATCTTGCCGCACGAGGGGCAGTCAATTGTGCGCTCACAGCTGCCGATGAAATTTTGGAAGGTACTCGCATTGCCTATGCGCTCGTGCGGCCACCTGGGCACCATGCCGATACAGACTCGTTTGGTGGATTTTGTTATTTTAATTCAACAGCAATTGCGGCGAACTACTTGAGCCGCTACGGGAAAGTTGCAGTTTTGGATATCGATTACCACCATGGCAATGGACAACAGGAGATTTTTTATCAACGTCAAAGCGTTCTTACTGTTTCGATTCACGCAGATCCGAATTTTGAATATCCACATTTTTTTGGATTTAAAAATGAAATCGGAAAGGGTTTTGGGGAAGGATTTAACATAAATTATCCCCTTCCCCAAGGCATTGGGGGGGTAGTATATCTTAAAACGTTAAAAAAAGCCATTAGAAATATTCGTGCCTTTGCGCCAGATTTTTTAGTGCTCGCGCTTGGGTTTGATACAGCGAAGGGGGATCCTACGGGAACGTGGAAGCTTCAGAAAAACGATTTTCGTGCAGTAGGAAAGCTCATCGGCGCGTTGAAAATTCCTATTTTAGTGGTTCAGGAAGGTGGATACAACATTCGAAATTTAGGCATCAATGCGCGATATTTTTTTACCGGATTATGGGAAGGTATGTATTTATGATTGTAAAATTGTAAAGAAGATAAAAACAATGAATCAAATTGTACGTTTTTTAATACAATTCGCTTAAATTGCAATACTGTTTATTCGATGATTCAACAAGCGCGCATTCAATATCTTAATTCGAAATCTTTGCGCAAGGGTCGCTATCTCATCTATTGGATGCAGCAATCGCAGCGCGCGAGGTTTAACCATGCGCTCGAATATGCTATCGATCGTTCGAACGAGCTTTCGCTTCCGCTGGTTGTGTGCTTTGGTCTTACGCCGCATTTTCCGCACGCGCATCGAAGGCATTATCGCTTTATGCTGGAAGGCTTGGTCGAAACGAAACGAGTACTTCATAGTCGCGGCATTGCATTTGTGCTTCGCATAGGGAATCCCGATCAAGTGGTGGTTGAACTTGCCCGCGATGCGGCGATGGTAATTGTGGATTGTGGATATTTGCGCATCCAACGGCAATGGAGAAAAAACGTTGCGGAAAAAATTGAATGTCCACTTGTTCAGGTAGAAAGCGATGTGATTGTACCTGTTGAAGTGGCATCGACAAAAGAGGAATATTCGGCAAAAACATTTCGGCCGAAAATTTTTCGCAAGTTGAGTGAATTTCTTGTACCCCTTAGCGAGCGCAATCCTAAAAAGGATTCGTTTGGGCTGTCTCTCTTTTCGGAAGATATTGAAGATATCGATGCGCTGCTTGAAAGCGCGCATATCGGAGGAATCGATGGTATTCCTTTTTATAAGGGCGGAACGTCCATTGCATTGCAGCGACTTTACGATTTTATTGCGAATAAACTGGTGGATGTGGCGCGCTATCGAAACGATCCATCGAAAGATTGCGCATCTCATTTAAGCCCGTACCTTCATTTTGGACAAATTTCGCCGATTGAAATTGCGTTGGAAGTGAGAAAGCATCCTTCAGATGGCGCGGCTATCTTTTTAGAAGAACTCATTGTTCGGCGCGAGCTTGCGATAAATTTTGTCTACTACAATCCGCATTACGATTCATATGAATGTCTCCCTGAATGGGCACGGAATACACTAAACGAGCATACGAGCGATCCGCGAGAATACGTTTACACATTGGAAGAACTTGAATATGGGCGTACGCACGATCGATTTTGGAATGCAGCGCAGCGCGAAATGGTGTTGACAGGATACATGCACGGTTATATGCGAATGTATTGGGCAAAAAAAATTTTGGAATGGAGTTTTTTACCACAGGATGCCTTTGAGCGAGCGCTGTATCTAAACAATAAGTACCAGCTCGATGGTTGCGATCCTAATAGTTTTGCGGGAGTGGCATGGTGCTTTGGCAAGCACGATCGTCCCTGGCCAGCACGGCCAATTTTTGGGAAAGTGCGATACATGAGCGATTCGGGATTGAAACGAAAATTCGATGTTGAAGCCTATGTGCGCAAGGTGGAACTTCTGAGTTCATCGGGATGAAGAATAAGTTGTCGGCCTATGGGTTTGATGATATATTTAGTAAGGAAACATTTTATGTTATGGATGAAATGAGCTACGCATCGTTTGTCCACAATCATATCGATGAGATTGTGGCAAAAATTCATGAACTCGATAATTTTAGCGAAAGCGACATCGCTATGTTGAAAACCCAGATTGTTAGGGGAATCGCAATTCGAAAGAAAATGCCTGTGGTACCGATCAATGAGATCCGACAACTTCTTGTGGGGTATATCGCGATACGATTTATCGAAGAACAACTCGATTTTGAATTTTAAGCTTACTTTAACCCTTTCCACACGTTGACATCCGGATCGCTATAACATTTTTCGCAAAACGTTTTCGTATCCCCACTTCCACAACCATACGCCCATAAATCGAAAATTCGACATTCTTTGCACAGCGCTTTCCCGCACCCGTTGCACAGGACTATTGCATCGTTTTTGTTGCAAACTTCGCAAATTCTATTTTCGACAATTTGAACAACCATTAGGTATGTTTAATTCATCGAGATTTACAAAGTCAAGTTGTAATTTTTTCAACGTTCGCGCTGTGGGAACTCCGTTTTTATCCCAACCGCGCAGCCGATAGTATGCGGGAAGCATTCGGTTTAAGCGCACCACTGAATTTTTCTTTCCAGAAATGAGAGGTACTTCGGTAAATCGAGCAGGAAGCGCATCGTCCTTTCGCGTAATGCCTTCTCTGAGATTAAAAAGTTTTTCGAGGGTAAAGCCACGCGCTCCTAGTTGAAAAAATTTACCATATGTCATCTTCATACCAGTTGCGTACATTATCGCTTTTGAATGAGGAAGTCCTGGCATATGGAAATTTAAAAGCCACGCGGGAAGCTTTACCACAAGCGAAATGAGCCACCAGCTATATGTGAGGAAATACGTAACAAAAGAAGAAAGCCATTTTCGCCCCGGTATTTTGTAAAGCGCTGGTGGAAGCATTGTCCAACTGGTAAAAAGGCATTGTCCTCCTGCGCTGATTGCTGCAAGGAGATTTTGATCCAAAATTGTAAATGCTGGCTTTGAGCGATAGTGAAAGGGTTTCAGCGTAATCGGCCCAGAGACTTCGAAATATACCATATATCCTCCATCGAGGTGGCAGGCGCCGCGCGTTGCTGTCGCATATCCCAAACCGTGTCCCACAGATGCGCGGGGCTCATACGCAGGTATTTCTAGACCCTTCACGTGTGGAGCGAACTCTTTCCCGCCATATTTATTTGCTAAAAAGCGAACGCCCTCTGCGAGATCTTTGCCAATTCCTTTTTTATGTGCGATATCTTGCAATATTTTTGAGATGTTCGATTTTTTTCCCCATTCGATCCCGTTTTTCCACAAACCCTTTTCGTTGAGTTCAGCAGCGAATGCGATCGTGGTCCCCGTCGATATTGCATCCAGCCCTAATAAATCGAGTTCATAATTCCATCGGATGATTGCTTTCATATCGTTGATGAGCATATTGGATCCGAGAAGACCTAACACTTCGAATTCTGGCCCTTTTACTTCCTTCCCATCGATCATGACCACTCGACCGCATCGAATTGGACATGAAAGGCATCCGAAATTTTTTACTAAAAATTCTTCAGCAAGGCGTTCCCCTCCAATAAGGGATGCATCCTCGAAGCTTCCGCGCTGAAAGTTTTTTGTGGGGAGTGCGTGTTTAGCCGAAAGAAGGGTAAGAAAGCTTGCGGTGCCATACCGTGGCATTTGCTCTCCGGTGGCAGGATGTTTTTGAATGAGTTTTATCCAATCTTTTATAAGAGATTTAAATTTGTCAGGATGGGCAAGTTCAATTTTTTTGTTTCCAAACGCGACTATTCCTTTCAGGTTTTTCGATCCCATCACTGCACCCATTCCGGTTCTGCCGTGGCTTCGCTCTTGAGATACTACAGAGGCAAATTTCACAAGGTTTTCACCCGCAACGCCTATAGCCATACTTCCCCCCTTGCGGCCGGCGAGCATTTTTTCTTGAGCTATCTGCGTATTGGTGCCTTTAAGTTTCGTCGCATCGTTTATCGATACCCGATTCTCATCGATTTCAATATACGCAAGTTTTTTCGCTTTCCCGCGAATGACAATTGCATCCCATCCAGCTCGCTTAAGGTAGATGCCAAAATTACCACCGCTGTTCGAATGACCAATGGCGCCAGTAAGTGGACTTTTTGCGGAAATATCGTACCGACTTGTACACGGTGCACCTGTTCCTGTAAGCGGTGCTGTCATTATCACAAGAATATTTTCTGGGGAAAGCGGGTCGGTACCAGGTTTCAGTTCATCCCATAGGATTTTTGTGGAAAGGAAACGCCCACCAATGAAAAGTTCGCGATCGCGGTCAGAAAGTGGATATTCGCCAATTTCCCCAGAGGAGAGATTAATATCTAAAATTTTCCCCATATAGCCTTTGTAATGCGTTGCCATAATGTAACCTCGCCTTTAAATGAAGTAGGTGCGTAAATTTATGATCGGTGTACATGCCAAAACGATTGCATAACCATTTGAATGCAGGGTAAATATAATTTCAAGAAAAAATTGGTTGGTTGACCAAATAATTTTTAATTTTATGTTTCGCCTGCTTGCCGGCATAGAAAACAAAAAGGGGATGCGCGTTTGCATCCCCTTTCGATATTTCTTTGTTTTATCGATTAGCGCAAATATGCTGCGGCTTTAGTGGCAACATCCGCTTTGGTTACCAGTTCTAAGTGATCGTAATCCCAGAATGTGCAAATGTGAGTGGCGCCAGAAATTTGTTCATCGCCGCGGGCAACTGCACCATCGCTATCGCGCCAATATACCACTGTAAGAATATCCCATCCGACTTGAAGTTCTCCACCCCATCCCCAGCAATCGTAGCCGTCCGCATCGCCTCCGATTGTGTAAATTTTCCCACCATCGGCAAGCGGTGCGCTCGATACGGGATATGCGGGGTTAAAGGTATTGTTTACATAATTCGGTGTAAGCTGTTGCGTAGCGGCAGTTGCGCCAATGAAAAACGCAAGCCATTTCCCCACATTTGCAAGGGGCGAACCCTTATGAGGAGTTCCTAAAGTTACAAGTCCTGCCACGGTGTAGGGGAATCGGCCAATATAGCAGCGCGACACCAATCCTCCCATGCTGTGAGCGATGATGTTAAATTTCCCACTGAGCCCGTATGATTGTTGAAGGAGAAGGATTTTGGTTCGCATAAGGCTTGCCTGGGTGTAAATTGCATCATCCCCTGCGGAAAAATCGTTTTCCCCGCAAAAATATATTACCCTCCCATTTATAGTGCGCGTCCACACTCTCGTCGACTCATTGGTGTAAATTACGTATACATTGCCCGAACCCCAGATAGCAGCAACTTCGTTTAAAAACGCATCGCTCCATTGGTGTTTGTTGGTAAGCCCGTGGAGCAATACCAAATCATATGTTTTCGCTTCCGCAATGGATAGTGCGGCAACGTATATCCCCAAAAATGCGAAAATTATCATGAAAAATTTTTTCATCGTGGTTACCCCCTTCCTCTCTTAATGTGAATCATACCATCCAGTCGGTATGTATTTGTTATTAACGTACTGCGCTGGATAGGAGATTTCCATGCAAACGCAGAATATTCTGGAAATGCGCAGGCGAAAAGGTAATTTTTTTAAAGCGGGGTAGGATTGGCGCCGTATATATAATATAGACTATCAGTGCATATTTTTAGTGCGAGAGGTAGCAATGATCATTTCCCGTGGTGCGAGGCGTAATTGAAAATATTTTGGTGAGCGATGCGCAGGTGTGTTCGAAGAATTGTACATGCCTTCACAATTTCCTTAGAAAGCATTTCGCCAATCTGCTCCGCTGTGAGGTCAGGATGGCGCGCAATGTACACTTCAGCCCTTTTAATGAGAGGTCCGATGAGTTCTCTGAAAGGATTTCCCATAGCTTTGCGAATAATCCGCTCTTTTGTCTCTTCATCTTGGGCCAAACTGCGCGAGAGTGCGAGTATTTCGTCACACATCTCGATTGACCTTTCAATTGCATTGAAAAGCTGGGAGGGATTTTGATTTATGTGGCGGTGGTTTTGAATGATTGTGTGAAGTATTTTTTCGGGTTTTTGTGAGGGAAGAGGAAAGGTTTCGATTACCTTTGCAAATTCCATTTCAATGGTATTGGGAATATGCGCTCCCCCTTCGGTTGCATTGATGACTTGGATTGGTACCTTTCCTGCAGAGTCAGCAAACCAATTGCGGTATAAATCGAACACAAAATCTGAAATTGCTAAATTTTTCCCCATCCATCCTTCTACGTATTTTATTTTTCGTTTGCGGATGATCTGCTGGTTGATGGTATCTAAGTTGCGAAAACGGGTATTAATTGCAACCCACTCTTCATTGTGGTGAGTCCCGCTGCAATGTATTTCTCGCCCCGTGTAGGCAAGGTCTTGCCCAACCAGTACAATCGGTGCACAGCCGCAGCTTAAAAGCAAATCGAAAGCGCTTGTCGCGACAGATCCTCCCGATTGAATATCGCCTGGCGATTCAACCCAGTTTTCTATCCAGTTTATTAGTGGCGTGGTTTCGCGAACAATGGTTCCATCGGGTTTATTGATGAATTTGGAAGTGGTGCTAAGCGCTCGATTCCCAGAGTAGTTTCGAAGTACTGCTGGATAGCTTACCAGATCAGCAAGTAGAAGTGGCGCAGATTGACGAACGCCAAGAAAGTGGCGTATGCTGTGGCGTTGGGCATCTAACGTCATCACGATGTGCGGTGCGATTGAATGCTTTTCTAACACTTTAAATGCAGTATCGACGCACACAATTAGTGCCTTATCGCGGGCATGCGTGAGCAAATTTACATTGTGGCGCAGCGATGGCCCCGCCGAAACAATTATTCCCGGAATCCCTCTAAATTTTCCGAATAATGCTTTTACGGGAAGCGAGTCGAAGAGATGGTGAACATTGTGAAGTATATTTATTGCCCATTGTTGAATAAATTCGACGCGCGTAAGCATATCGCTAAGGCGCGAGGAAAAGTATTGTTGAAGATTTTTTTCGAAGGAATCGTAAAACTCCTTAAAAAGAAGATACGAGGGGCGGTGGCGATACACCGCAACTCCACAAAACGATGCCATATCGATGCGATCGAGCGTATGGGGAATGTCGTGCGGTGAGGTAAGTATAATTATTCCTTGGAGAGCAGAAGGGTTAATTTTTTGTGTTATATTGATGACTTCAATATCTTTTTCGATGACGATAATTTCTTTTGAGGGATGTGCTTCGCTGAGGGCTTGAATATGATATCCGAGTCCAAGTCCGCACACGGCGATTACATTTGCTCTTCCAGTTTGAAAATGTTGAATCGATCTTTTCGCTTCTTGTACGGGATCGTAAGCGGAGTGGAGGCGTATCGTATTTTCATTGCGATATAAAAGCGTCGGAAATCCCGATGGCGTATCTTGAATGGTGTAATTACCAATTGCAATGTGGTTACGCATTCGTTTCGTATCGCTTTGCGATTTCTTCATGGAGTTTTTGCAACTGTTCAATAGAATCGATGCCGTACTGTTCGAGCACTTCTCCTTCGAAATAGTAATAATCGTATTTTTTTGTTTCAACACCGCAGAACATGTTTGCAAGATATGTGATGTTTATCTGGTCACGGTATTCTGGTTTTGCGCTCAGCGGTGAATGGTGTAATCGGATGGATTCTGTGAGAAATTCTGGAAATTCCCAATGCTTCGCAATGAGTTCTCCTATGGTTGAGTGGCTAATCCCAATGGAGACCTCTTCCATAATGGTCGACGTCCGAATTTTTCGGTTGTTAACGATTTCGGAAATCCAGTTTGTAAGATCGAGGTTCGTTGAGAGCAATACTATCTTGCCAAGGTCGTGAAGAAGGCCGGCAAGGTATACATTTTCGACGATTTTTGATAATCGAAATTTCAAAGCGAGAAAGCGCGCATAGAAAGCGGTTTTATTACAGTGGTTCCATATTTGCTCAAATTTCGAAAATCGCTTATCCAGAATTTGTCGTGCCCCGGTAGTAAGGAGTATTGCATTGAGATTTTTTAGTCCAATAGTTACTACAGCTTCGGCAACATTTTCTATTCTTTTAGAGGGTACGAATCCTGCAGAGTTGGAAAGTTTTAACACTTCTGAAGTGAGCGCAGGATCAATCAAAATTTTTTTTGAAATCTCGCTTATCGATGCATCAGGATCTTGGCACATGCGTTGTAGTTCGAGAATGTGTTTTGGGAAAGTGGGTAATCCTTCTACTTGCTGGATGATTTGTTTTTTGATTTTGGTAGTGATTTCTTCGGGGCGGATTGTTTTTGGAATTAGTAATTTACACGTAGTCGAAGACCCATCGCTGGTTATGGTATGCGATTCAACACCAATTCCAGAATTTTTTAGCAAAAGAGTTACCAGCACAATTCCCAATCCAGCTCCTTCGGTGCTATCGTACATTTCTTCGTATGCTTCGCTAAAGTCGTTGTATTGACGCGCTTTTGCCATGCGCAATTGGATGCGTTCTAATTCCTTTGGAAGTATTGGAGTGTTGTTTGTAACAGTAATTAAAATCCCTTTTTCGCTTTTTTGAATTTGAACTCGAATCTTTAGAGGGCTATTTAATAACTTTATTCGTATGCTTTCAAGTTCTCCCACGACCTCATTGCGAAATCGAGCCATTCCTTCGTCGTATTGGTGTGGATCGTTGATATCGAGCCCTGCTTCTTGAAAAAATATTCGTTTTGCGTTTGCCTTTGCGGCGTTTATGATAATTTCGCGTTGTATTGTGACAAGGGTGTCGAGAAGATAGATGAAATCCATTTTTGCCAATATCTTCGCAAAAATGGAGTTTAAGAGTTTCATAATTTTTTGATCAGGGTAATAGAATGCGATTGTAATTGGTTCGCCTTTTTCGAGCTTATTTAAAAACTCTGCCGATTTTAGTTCCTCAATTGCCATGCAATGATTCCTCGAATGTACTTGTTTGCACCAACCGTTTGAGTCCGAATGTCTATATACAATATCGGAATGTTCACAAAAAGTAAAGTTTGAAAATGATAATTTTGTCAATATCAAATTCGATATAAAAATAAAATAAACCCATTTGGGCTAATCGCAAGTTAAAAGCCAAAGTTTTAAAAGACGAAGTGGGATCGATGATTTTTTTTATGAAACATGTTTTTAATTGGTTTAAAAAGTCAAAAGGGGTGATATCCAGTGTTCAATTTTTTTGTTCGTATTGAATTGAAACGTATAAACGCTTTGGTCGATTTAAATAAAAAACTGCTTGCCAATTTCCATAATGGCAAAAAAAATATTTTTTGTGGGTAAAAATTTTCTTCTGGTGCCAAAATAAAAGAAACAGAAATTCTATTTAGATAATACGGGGAAAAGAATGGTTCGAGATTATTTTGTATCCTTAGGGGGAGAACTTATAAAAGCTTGCAACGCTTCGCAAAAAGAAAAAAGCGATAGCAAAGCCTCCAAAGGCAAAAAGAAGGCCACATCGTGCGAATATCATCCGGAAAAAGTAAGAGAAATTCTTTCTAAATTTATACCAAATCATTTTACCGTTGGGACTGATAAAGTCATCAACTCTGCTGGATATTCCCCGCAAGGGGTGGATTTCATTGTTTATAAAAAAATTTTCCCGAACATGGACCTGATGATGCAGGCAATTCCCTGTGAGTTGGTATATGGTGCATTTTTTATAATCAAGATTCTTACGGCAACTTCATTGGCCGAAACATTAATGCGCGTTGCCAATTTAAAAAAAATACATAGTTTCAGCGAAGATCAAACTGCGCAGTTCATTCCCGCATTTATTTTGGCAATGGATTTGCAAATGACATATCAAGATTTAAAGAATCTCATATTAGACTTTTATGTTTCCCGCAGCTTAGACAATCTCTTTGAATTTGATATTATGGCGATAGTGAATCAAGGGATTGTGGTAAAAGATTGGCGTGAAAAGCGAAGTTTTAAAATTTTAGATACGGGTGATGATACGATGCAGTGGTTTTTCATTCTCATGAATGAATATCTCGATGTAAAAAAAGATGAGTTATTCGATTTAAGAAGATATGTGAAAGAAACTCGTCATTATCGTGAATATTAATAAATATATGTAATTTTGCGCACGTCAAAAGTTGTTTATAAATTTTGTATTTGTTCTTGACAAAAATCAGAAGCTTTTAATATAAAATAGTCAATGAATGATACGGATATCTTTTCTGTTATTTCATTTTTATGCGAAAAGAGATTACCGCGTTAAATGTGTGCAAGTTGAAAATAATTGAAAAGAAACTTCGATTATGAAATGACGAGTATGGATGGGATCAGTGATATTTTGCAATATTCTAAATGGGAACTTCTAAGCTCTCTCGGAAAATAGTATTTCGAATGCGAAAATGTTTTGTGTTGCATTTTATTTTTTAGGAAAGAGTTATTCAAATAACCCAAAAAATGAATTTTTTATATATAAATAAAAAAGAGAGGGGTTTATGAGAGTAAATAGAATGTGCCGAGCTGCGTTGTTAATATGCATGTGGAGTATCGCCTTTATGGATGTCTCGTGTAAAAAGAGCAGTGGAGAAGGGAGGGATATTATTTTGGTATTGGATACATCGCGCAGCATGATTGGCCAGGGGGGAAAAAATATTTTTTCGGAAGTTAAGAATAGCCTTAGAAAATTTGTTGAAGATTTAAAACGCGATGATACATTCACAATGGTAACCTTTGATGAAACTGTCGTGGTTCGTCCTACAGTAACGAGGGGGGATGATAATGACAAAGAGATAATCAATTCAATGCTTTCCGTGACAAAAGCAGAAGGGATGTGGACATATACAATGGAAATGCTTCGCAATGTATTTAAAATTGCTCATGAGATGGAATTGCAAAATCCAGCGCGCAAGCAGATTATTATCCTATTGACCGATGGCCTTGATGATCCTCCCCCTGCCAAACGAAGAGATCGTTTCAATATACGCGAAGCTGCGAAAGATTATGTTGGAAAAGAATGGTATATTTACTTAGTAAATTTTGGCGATATAAAAAATAACGCGAGATTCAAGGAAGTACAAACAGAAATTGCGAAGACCATGACGAAGCATGTAACGCTTATAGAAGGTGGGACAAGCCCCCAAAAAGCAGTAGCGGAGGTACAGCAGACGATTGCTCAGCAACGTGAAAGCGAACGAGCGATTTCATGGCGTTCGCTTGTAAGCGCCATTGTGGTGATTGCTATTGTATTGTTAGTCTGTGCAGCGATTGTGATGGTTTCAAAAAGGAAGATCACAGGTTCTCTTGAGTACTATAATTACACGTTGTTAGATCCATATGTAAATACTATAAACCTTAGCAGATTTGGAAGAAAAGAAATTGTTATTGGCCGTAGCGGTGCAGATGTGAACATTAGAGATTTCGACAGCAGAAAGCCGTTTGTGCTCAAAGCAACGCGAGTAAAAGGGAAAATAGTACCGCGACTCGTGTTACCGCAAGGGGTTGGGGTGGAATTTGTGAATCGAGAAGCAGGAGAGTTGTTGCAAGATGGCGATATGTTTAAGATCACTAATTATTGTTTTAAATACACTGCTACTTCGTGAGGTGTATGGGCAGTAAGAAGATAAAATTAAATTCCCATTTTTTTTGAAAGCTCAGTGCGAAATGTGTATGCAAAAAGCGCGGAGCGCATGTAATTTTTTTTAAAAAAATGAAATAAAGCCTTGACATTCTGAATATGGGAGCTAACAATCAACAAAATTAGGTATATAAATTATGCAAATATTAATTTTTTTTCCCTCATAAGGGTAAGAAATTTCGATGATGTGACGAAAATGGGGAAAAGTTTAAAAAAAGTTTAATGTGTTTGAAAGTATTGAATTTTTTAGGAGGTTATAAATGTCATTAGCTCAATTTCCAAAAAGTCCCAATAAGTTCCATCCGACAATTCCAAGTGCGGTTGGCTCGCGTGAGTCCCTTGCACAAGAAGGGCGCGATAAAATCAGCGAACAAAAGCTGATTTTAGATGAAACGACAGATAAAGTGCTCAATCACATTCAGTCGAAGCTTCCTCCTGAAGTCCTCGAGAAGCTCGATGTCATGGGTGGTTTAAAAGAGAAGTTGTATAATTATATAAACCAGACCTATGTGAACATGTTTAATCGCTATACGGTTACTGTTGAAGACGAATTGGTGAAAAAAATAAGAGATTTCGTCGACAAAGAAGAAGTTCGGGTGCTTGCGCGCTATACACCGCGTGAAATAATCGAGTTGCTCGACAAAATAGGGGGTGCCGATAAGTTTCATACGGGAGAAATCGAAAAAGCGATTGTGAACATGTATGGCCACTTGCAAGGGCATATCCAACGCGGTGTGAACGATCTTGAAAATGAAACCAACTCAATATTGCGTCAAAAGACCGATGTGGGCGCATTTGTGCGTGGGGAAAATGCTTATGCGATTTTGAAATGTATTTTTAAGGATAACGAGCTTCGACCTAAATACGTGTACGATGTGAAGCTTTCAATTAATATTCTCGATTCTGAGCTCATAAGCCCAATTTATCATTACCAGGTAACGGTTGAATCGCTTTTGAAAGACGCAATTCAAAAACACATTCACGATCTCATCGACAGGCAAATTCAGATATTAAAAGATGATCTCGTGGATCAGGGCAAAAGCGAGCTTTCTGGTGCGGAAGAAATGTTTGAGAAGATTAAACGCATTGAAAATTTCACAGATGACGATAAAGAAGACGAAAAATCCAAGCGTTATACAATTTTGGCGAAGCGTTTCATGGACAAGATTGAAGGTTTGCGCGCTGAAATTGATATCGAAGAATACGATCCTCTCAATATCCGCGAAAACATTAAGCACATCATAGACACCGAAAATATCCGTAACCGTGGGTACAATACAGCGGTTAACGCAATTACTTCTATCCTGGATACCAGCAAGCTTGGATATCAGGTATGCGATAACATGAAAAACGCGCGCGTTTGCAAGATTCGCGAATATGAAGAAATGGATCCTACTGTTCTTCCCGATGAACGGTATGCAATGAGATTGGCGTATTACGATCAAAATCAGCTTCGCGAAGAAAAGAAAGAATACGATCGCCAAATGGAAGCGTTTACGCGCGAAATATTGAAAATTTGGGATGTGACGCATGTCCATTATGAATCGAAAAAGAGATTCCGACAAATTCGCGATTTTGATGACCTTGCTGCGCGATTGATGAGCAAAGAGTGGAGACGGCAGCGCAAAGAGGAAGAGCAAGATCCGCAACATGTCTTGTGGAATGAAATTGGTGAAATGTACAACGAAGAATCCTTTGTGGAAAAGAACAATAGAACCTATGAAGATAGGATTTTGAATTTAAAAAACAAGTTAAAATATTGCAAAGAACTTTTGCAGAAAATGCATGGTTACCAGAATCCTGTTGAGCGGGTAGTGCTCGATGAACGGATTAACTTTATTACGCGCCGTTTCAATGAGTTTACCTATCGCGTGAATCCACATCATATTCAACCCGGACTGGTGCTTGACGTGGATATCACCACTATCAAGCGTAAACAATATATGTTAAAAAATATGTCCAACGTTCTCAACGAATTCCTCTACAGCGTATCGAAAGGATTTACCGATAGAGCATTCGCTACTTATAGCAGACGCCGTTCAACTGTTCGTGAAGATATAGCGCAAAGCTTTGCTCAAGAAGAAATAAAGGAAGATCTTTTTGAAGCAGCGTATAAGTCGGCAACTGAAACGGGTGAAGCTGAAGTAAAAGGTTCTGTTGATCTTTCTCCAAAAACGAAGAAAAAGAGTGGTGGATTGAAAGAACTTTAAAAAAGGTACCTGATGAGAAAATTATAAGAAATTTTATTCGGCGGGCTTTTTATAAAGACCCGCCGAATTCTTGTTTTATGGGGTAGGTTTTTGTAAGTTGCGCATGTGAAAAAATTAAATTTAAAAAAGGCGAAGGGGAATTAAATATTGTGTAATTTATTTTTGGAGAATCAAAGCGACGAATGCAAAAAATTTCAATGCAAGTGAGGAATTCTAATAAATTATCTGATTTAATAATGTACATTAATTGTGAAAAACTTGTATAAAGGAGTGATACCAGTTATGGAAACGACCTACTATTCTTTGGCAACAAAAAATAATTTTAATATTTCGCTACGCCACTTTTTTAAAGTGAATGAAGTGGTGGATGATATAGAGAGAAAGCGAAATATTGCTGATATTCTCAATGCCGATTTAGATGCAAATGAAATCGTGAAAGATCAGATTTTGCCAATCATTGGAGCTGTTATTCGAGATAAATTCGAATATAGCTACGATTCGTTTAGTATTTCGGAAACAATAAGTGAATTTGCGAAAATCATCGAAGAGACCAAAAAATGGACTGCGTTGGATATTGTCATTGTATATTTTAACCCGAATGGTGAAGTATTTCTCATAAATCCGAAAAATAGCGAGCATTGGGAAAAGGTGCGTGAACTAAATCGTGATCAGTTAGCTGTTATATATGTGCGACATTTGAAGCCAGAGCGAAATCGAAAAATTGAACGCGATGCGATAAAAGCAATTGAAGAAATGCTTATGGGTAAGGATGTGTTTATAAATCCCGATTTTGTGGATCATACGGTGCAGGCT
>JAOAAF010000061.1 GCA_026419015.1 Spirochaetota bacterium | reverse complement strand
GCTGATACAATTTAAAAAATACCATGAAAAAAATTGTTTTTCACTGTACCGCGTGTAACACCTCATATATAATTTTTCAAAATGAGTTGGATTCGCTTCCGGGCGGATTATATGTATGTAAAAACTGTGGGAAGAATATCAAACTGATTTTATGCCCTCAATGCAATACTACCTATTCGATTTGTTTTACAAGACCTCGTAAAGCTACTTATCCGTTCACATGTAAAAAGTGCAACAGAGAATTTACACTTTCATTCATTGATGCTGGAATGGTGCATAAAAGCACTGAACAGTTTCGCACGAACTTACACCGCAGCAAAGAGATAACAAGCCAACAACAAAATGTGATATCGAAGAAAATAGAAAAACAGGAAGAGGGAAATCAGTATCAAACTAAGTTTTATACTCCAGATATAAAAGCTAAAGATCAAAAAGAATTGATTGTTCAGTTTTTTGTTTCTGCTTTTTCACTGAAAAAGATCATTGCATCTTTGTGTGGGGCAGGTGCGCTTTTTGTGTTGTTTGTTGTAGGGAAAAATGTTAAAAATATAATTTCAAATTTAAATTTTATAAGAACGAATTTATTTTTCAATCATTTATTGAATTTTTCAGAGGTTTTTCTTTTTTGCTTTGTAATTACTGCAGTGAATATCATTTTAATACGTTTGGAAAATATAAGCATGCAAGGTTTACTCCCGTCGTTAGGCGCGGCAGTACAAGTATCGATACAACCAATTGCCATATCATTTTTGGTATGCGCGGGTATTGTAATTGCCATTAATGGCACAGTGGTACTTTTCGGATGTATTCCCATTGTAGGGCCAATTTTGTATTCTATTTTATTGTTGCCGCTGTATTTGATTTCTATAGCAATTATTATTTTAGCTTTGGTGGTGTTTTGGTTTTATCCCCCAATTCTTGCGTATTCGAAAAGTTTTAAAGAGAGCATGCTCACATTGAGAAAACTTTTCATTCAACATCATTTTTTTCTTGTTCTCTATTCGGTAGCGCTTGCGATTAGTGCGCTTATTTTTTTGGGGATAGTGATGATGATGAATAACGTTGTTGTTTCGATTGCATTTTTTTGCATTAAAATGATCGCCGAAAAAGATTTCGCTACAATGATTTCGGCACTCCCGTTTAATATTGTGCCGCAATTTTCCGTAAACGGATTTTTTATACAAATGATGATTTTATATAACTTTGTTGGAAATTTATTTTTCAGCTATCGTATAAGCGGAATAGTTTTTGGGTGTATTTTTCTTTTCGTTACGCTTGTGACTTATGGAGTTGCAATATCCAGTATTGGAGATTTAAGCAATGTGGCATATCGCGCAATTGTAACAAATCAACAATCGATGGAAAAAATGGTAACGCGTTTTTTTATTGCCTTGTCGTTTGTTCTGATTGTTCTTTATTTAGTAAAAAATATCTTTTAAAAAATAATCTTTCTATTGATACAAGTCAAATGATAATTTCGCGAATAAGAAATACTTAAAATTGTTCCGCAGGGCAGTATTATCAATTATTTTTTTTGAGCTTTTTCTTTGTGGAAATTGCTTTTTTGCTCTTCGGTTTGTTCATCGGGAATAACTTTCAAATATACGTGCTTGTTTTTTAACCCAACGAAGATTCTTTTTGCATCTTCAAATCTTCCTTTGAGAATTTCGGTTGCAAGTAGGTCTTCGATTTCAGTTTGGATGGTACGGCGCAAAAAGCGCGCCCCATATTGCGGGTCAAATCCTTTTTTTCCAAGGTAATTTTTCACTGCGGCTGAAAAAACAAGTTCAATTCCCTTTTCTTGCAGTCTCTCATTTACCTCATCGAGCATGAGATCCACAATGTGGCGAATGTGCTTTTGAGTTAGAGGATGGAAATAGATTATTTCATCCAGGCGATTAAGAAACTCTGGGCTAAATAGGCGCTTTAGCTCTTTGAAGTGAGTATCCTTCGACTGATCGTTAAATGTGGGTTCGATGAAACCCATTTTTATCGAAGTAGCAATGTCTTTGCTTCCTGCATTTGATGTCATGATGATTACAGTATCGCGAAAGCTGACCGTGTTCCCCGCGTTATCGGTAAGCTCGCCCTCTTCGAGTATTTGAAGCAAAATGTTGAAAACATCGGGATGTGCCTTTTCGATTTCATCGAAAAGAATTACCGAATACGGCCTTCGACGAACTTTTTCTGTGAGTTGACCACCATCATCGTATCCGATATATCCCGGCGGAGCTCCAATGAGTCGGGAGACCGAATGTTTTTCCATATACTCAGACATGTCGATTCGGATGAGCGCTGTTTCGTCATCAAATAAAAACTCCGCAAGCGCTTTTGCGAGTTCGGTTTTGCCAACACCGGTTGGCCCTAAAAACACAAAAGAACCAATTGGGCGGTTTGCGTTTTTAAGGCCTGTACGTGATCGCCGAATGGCTTTGCATACGGTTTTGATCGCGTCATCTTGGCCAATGATACGGCGATGAAGTTCATCCTCCATGCGAAGAAGCTTTTCAGCCTCAGATTCTTCCATATTTTCCACAGGAATTCCCGTCCATTGTGAAACAATTTGTGCAATTTGCGTTGGAGTGACAAGTATCTCATATTCATTAGCTTTTTGTTGCCAGTTATATATTTTGGAAGCGAGATTTTGACGAAGCTCATTTATTTTGTCGCGAATCGCGGCTGCCTGTTCATATTCTTGCATTTTTACGAGTTCGTTTTTCTTTTCATTTAAAAGTTCAATTTCTTTCTCAAGCTCCTGAATATCCTGTGGTTTTTCGTGATTATCGAATCGTGCTTTTGAGGCAGCTTCATCAATTAAATCGATTGCTTTATCCGGGAAGAAGCGATCATGAATGTATCTATCTGCCAAAAAGACCGCTTTGTATATTGCTTCCTCGGAAAACTTTACTTTATGAAAGCTTTCATAGCGAGATTTTATTCCGTATAAAATTTCAATTGTCTCTTCAAAGCTCGGTTCATCAACGTACACCGTTTGAAAACGGCGTTCGAGCGCCGCATCTTTTTCAATGTACAATCGATATTCGTTGATGGTTGTGGCCCCTATGCATTGGAGTTCGCCTCGCGCAAGTGCTGGTTTAAGGATATTTGCTGCATCGATTGCACCTTCTGCTGCGCCTGCGCCGATAATGGTATGAAGCTCATCGATAAAAATGATAATATCATTTGCTTCTTTTATTTCTTTAATTATTCGCTTTAAGCGATCTTCGAATTCTCCGCGGTATTTTGTTCCTGCAACGATTGATGGCAAATCGAGTGACATGATCCTTTTACCAGCTATCGATTCAGGAACATTTCCAGCTACGATGCGTTGTGCAAGGCCCTCCACAATAGCAGTTTTACCTACACCAGCTTCGCCGATGAGTATTGGGTTATTTTTTGTTTTTCGTGTGAGAATTCGAATAACGCGTTCTATTTCTTTTTGTCGGCCAATAACGGGATCAATTTTACCTTCGATTGCAAGCTGCGTAAGGTTGATTGAAAATTCATCAAGAACTGCGGTTTTTACTTTTTCGTGAGGCTTTGTCCCAACAGGAGTTTGTGATGAGGTGCCGAGTATTTTTATAATTTCGCTTTTTATAATTCTATAGTCAATTCCGGAATTAATTAACTGATCGATTCCCGCACACGAGGCGTCGCGAAATATTGCGAGCAACAAGTGTTCGGTGCCGATATACGAGTTTTTTAACTTTCGCGCTTCTTCTTTCGCTATATCGATGATTTTTGTAAATCGCGCGCTAATCGGTACATTTCCTAAAATGATTGTTGTGCCAGTTTTCTTAATCGAATTTTCAATTAGTTGCCGAAGCGTATCGAAATCGATGTTGAGCGATTTGCAAATGCGCGCAGCAACTGAATCTTCATCTTTGAGAAGTGCGAGCATTATGTGTTCTGGACCAAGAGAATCTGAAGAAAGCCTTCTGCCTTCCGATTGCGCATATATTTCTAAGACTTTTCTCGCACGCTTTGTGAACTCAAACATCGTTCGACTCTCCAAAAGTCAATTCATTATAGAATAGTATGTTTTTCAATGTACACAAGTACCGTTCACTTTACCTCTTGCGGTTTGCACAAGCAATTTCGTAAGTATTCGGACCGACATTCCTCTTCTTCATCTGCTGAACGAAAAACTCTGTTGTGAATAAGTTGCAAATGAGTGCCCTGTACATTGATCATCAGATCATCGATTTTCTGTAAATTAATATTTTTTACTATCCCCAAAATAATTCCAAGTCGTATATTGTTTAAATGTTGGATTGATTCGACATACGGCATGCATCGGGAGTAAGCGATGATTCCCCACGAGCGCCATACTATGTCTTCAACCTTTATTTGATTTTCAAAGTAGTAATCTTCCCTTTTCTTTCGTTCTTCGTCAATGATGCGATTCACAATGTGTTCCATTGAATTTTCAATGTCGCGCATAGTGAGGCCAAAAGAATACGCATTGCGCACAATGTATAGCGCACATTTGGCATTTGATGTATCGCTGAGAAATTGCTCAACGATTGCATTTTTTGATTCCAGTGAATCTTGTAAAGCTGCAATCTCGTTGCGCAAGGCAAATGCAGGGAGAAATACGAGAAAGGAAACTTTAAGTCCACTGCCTGCATTGAGAGGTTTTGAGGTAAGGTAACCGTACTTTGATGAATATGCATACGGAACGAATTTGTTAAAATGATTGTCAATTCGTTCAACTTCCTCAATACATTTGCGGAGTTCAAATCCAGGGCGAATTAGAAAAATTCTAAAATGATCTTCTTCGTTTATTAAGATAACGAATTGTTCGTTTATATCTATTAATGCCATCGAGTTTGGCAATCGTTCAATATCTTTCGTAATTAATCCGCGTTCTCGCAAAAAACAGCGTTCGATTTCATTTAAATTTTTAATTTCGATGTTAATTACATTGCACGAGGGAGGGGGTTCTGATGCAAACTTTTGGAGCAGCGATTTAAAAATAATTGTTTTTTCGTTATTAAGTTTATGCGGGAAGGAAAGAGTTGGGAAATTTCGCGCAAGCCTTACTCTTGTGGTAATTACGACATCAGCATCTGATCCTGTGTATTGTCCTAAGCCTGTTTTTTGTAAAAGGTTTCCTATCATGGTTCAACGAGTGTAAGATTTCTCCAATTCGCGGATTTTATCTCTCAATATAGCAGCTTCTTCGTAAAGCTCATTTGTGATGGCATAATTGAGCAATTTTTTGAGTTCGTGTATTTCTTGAATTTGGTTTTTCCATTCAGATTTCGTAGCTGAAGCAAGAAACAAATTTCTATGTGATGGCTCGATGTAATGCACAGGTGCATTTCCTGAGTAAAGGTTATGTGAATATTGCGATGTAAATAAAATTGACAAATGTTGTTCAAGTTCAATGTAACAATACGGGCAACCTAAAGAATGAGTTTTCTTGTACTCAAGAAGGCTGTGACCGCAGTAATTGCAGAAAACATTTTCGCCTTCACTCGGACTGCCTTTGCGATCAAATAGCGATAACACATCTGCCAGTGAGAAAGAAAGGTTTGATATGTGGGATTTTATTCCTGTTTCCCGTGCGCATTGTTCACATAGGTGAAGTTCGCTTTTGGTGTTTTGTTGTATTTCAGTGAGATGAATTGTTGCTTCGTTATGGTTACACTTTTCGCATTTCATAATTCGCTTTTCGTTTCTCTGAACATTGTTGCCGTTTTTAAATGGATAAACAAGAATATAATTGTCATCATGTCCATTTGTTATTCATACGTTTTCTATTACAATCGATTTTCATACAAAAAATATAATAATAAAAAAAACAATAAATTTCCACAAAAAAAATTTTGCCGCATTTTAAAGTAAGTCGTAAAAATTGGTCTTAAAAGTTACCGCAAAATGATTGCTGGAATTACGAGTATAGGTGAAAAAGTTTAGTTGTGTGCGGTTTATGCAAATTATTTTTATTTACTGTCAATTAATATTTAATAAATAATTTATTTTAGTGAGTTTTATAATTTGAAAATTTCCTTGCCAAAAAATGGTTTATTTTATTAAATGTGTGAAAAAAATAGGAGAGGTGGATATGCAGTTTCGTACGAAACACATATATGCAATTATTGATATTCCAGGTTATATTTCCTACGAAATGGCACAAAATCTTGAAAAGAGTGCTGTAGAACATGTGCCTGAAGGTTTTGCGAATGTGGTGCTTAATATGGAAAATGTGCCGCGCATTGACAGCAATTCCCTTGGATCGCTTATTCGCATTTCGGTAAAGTTGTCTCGAAGAAAAATTAATATGTTTTTAATGGGTTTAAGCAATCAAATAAAAACGGTAATGGAGATGGCAGGCGCTCAACGCTATTTTCGATTTATCCCCAATGAGATGATGCTGGAACAAATTGAAACAGAAAATAAACTCGAGGAATTTTTACAGCGCAATTCTGCCTATTCGGTGGGCAGTGTCTTATGAAAAACTTTCGACAAGTGCGCGCGTCAATAGACTCATTTCGCTTATGCCAAAATAGTTCGTTGACGTGAATAATTCATAGAGAGATAATTCCCGTTCAATTTCGAGTGGAAGCTGCGATTGGTGTGCAATTTCAGTTGCTTTCTGTGTGAGGGTTTGTATCGTAGCAATGATTTTTTCATCGGAAAATACAAAATTCCCCGAGTAATCGTAAACGGGAATCGATTCGCTCAGCACAATGGGAAAAGCGTTTAAATCGAAATAAATTTCTATATGATTTGCTGCTCCATCGCAATCCCTTATTTCTAACACTTTTACCTGATTGTCATCGATATGTAGTAAATCGCAAAGAAGGGCCTTTTCTTGCGTTGCAATTGAATTATCTAAATGCGCAATGTATATGCGTGCCCCTTGCAGTGTAATGGTTTTATTGTTGAATGATTGAAATGAAAATGTGTGTTTTTCGTGTGGGTACACTTTTGCTTCGATAAATCCGCCACCGCTTGCGTAAAAGCCAAAGCGTCGAAGTGTACAACTCGCGTAAAATCCCATTTGTTCCAAAAATGTAAGAAAACTTTCTTTCATCCAAGTAGTTCCATACGAATGGGGTGAGTGGGTAACGCCAGATAAAAATATTTTAGAACGAAAATCTTGGGAAAAGAGCGCAGGCATAATGAACAACATCATCTCAATCGCCGAAGAGTAAGGATTTATAGAAATCTGAAAGGTGCCAAATGTTGGCGATTGCGGATAAAAGAGAAGATCGTTTTTTTGTGTCTCGAATGTTCCCCATCCATATTTGTGAAGAAATTCTTCAACATCGGAAAGGAAAGCACCAAAATGAGGATGTAATGCAAGAAATGCCATTGCATCTTTAATGCAGCAATGTTTCCCCGTAGCCAGCGAAATTGAAAGCGCTTGCCGAATAATAATCCAATCGATCTGTGTGAAAGATACAATAACCATTATCGCGCAAGATATGGCTTTAACGCTTCTGGAATTTCTATGGTTCCATCTTCTCGTTGGTAATTTTCCATTACCGCGGCGAGAGTTCTCCCAGCGGCAAGGCCTGAACCGTTGAGGGTGTGCACAAGAGCTGGCTTTTCGCCCTTTGCTTTGCGATAGCGGATACGGGCACGTCGAGCCTGATAATCTAAAAAATTTGAACACGATGAAATTTCCACGTATCGATCAAGCCCAGGCATCCACACTTCGATGTCGTATGTTTTGGCGGACGCAGCTGAGGTATCGCCCGAACAGAGGAGAACAACTCGATAGTGGAGATTAAGGCGTTGAAGAACTTTTTCTGCATCGGCAGTAAGCTTTTCCAATTCATCCATAGAGGTTTCGGGCTCAACGAATTTTACGAGTTCGACTTTTTGGAATTGGTGAACGCGAATGAGGCCGCGCGTATCTTTCCCCGCGGAGCCTGCTTCGCGACGGAAGCATGCCGATTGCATCGTAAGGTAAATGGGAAGTTTGTCGCCTTCGATAATTTCGTCCCGATACAAATTGGTGAGCGTTACTTCAGCAGTGGGGATGAGCGAAAGGCCATCGCGTTCAATGCGATAATATTCATCTTTAAATTTTGGATATTGTCCAGTGCCAATCATGCTTTCGTCGTTGACGATGAAAGGTCCGAAGATTTCCGTATATCCGTGTTCGCGCGTATGTAAATCGAGCATGAAGTTAATGAGCGCTCGTTCAAGTTGCGCGGCAAGCCCCTTGTATACGTAAAACCGCGTCCCTGCAAGTTTTACTCCCCGTTCGAAATCTAAAATGTCGAGATTCACGCCGAGTTCATAATGCGGGCGTGGAGGGAATGGGAAGGAAGGCTTTTCCCCCCATGTGCGAACGACGACGTTATCGCGTTCATCGCGCCCGTATGGAACTGAGGGATCGAGAATATTTGGAAGCGAAAGAGCCATATTATCGAAAAGTTCATTAATAGTATTGAGTTCCGTTTCTGCGGCCTTAATTGCATCGCCCACTCCTTCCATTTCTGCGACAAGGCGAGAGGCATCTTCGTTTTTTGATTTTAAAATACCAATTTCCTTTGAAACGCGATTGCGCTTTTCGCGAAGTTGATCGATTTTCGCAATGAGTGCACGGCGCTTTTCGTTTATTTCTTTAAGTTCGTTTACATCGATTGCGCCTTCCATATTGCGCATCTGGAGAGTTTTTTGTATTAGCGCAATATCATCGCGAATTATTTTGGGATCGATCATGTTAGCTTCCTTCGTACGTACAGTATTTCATACATCACGGCTGGAAGATGCAAAACCGAGGCTATCGTTATGGTTAATAATTATTTTGTCAAGAAAGAGTATGTGGTTGCAAAAAATTTATGGGTAATAAGTACATCGCGATGTTGTCGATTCCCATACAGTGACGCTCTCTAAGGAAATGTGGGAAATATTATGAGTGCAGAGCGCGTCGGTAAATTGTGTTGCAATGTATTTTGCAATATGTTCTGAACTGGGATTGTGAGTAGAAAAATATGGAATTTGGTTTAAATTTGCATGGTCGAGTGTGCTGAGAATTGATTTTAGGATTGCTTTGAGTTCACCGAAGTCAATTAGCAATCCAATATCGTTGAGATGTTCCCCTTTTACCGAAAGCACAACCTTCCAATTGTGACCGTGAAGGTTTTCGCACTTGCCTTTGTAGCCACGAAGTTGATGGGCGGATGAAAATTCTTCTTCAATGGTTAGCACAAACACTGTGTTCTCCTTATACGAATGATGAAAGCGCTTTTGAAATTTTTTCAATTTCTTTTTTTGTAAGCGTTGGATATAATGGCAACGAATAAAGCTTATGGGAAAATCGCTCGCTGTTTGGAAAATCCATAGGCTTTTTTGAAAGAAATGAGTGGAGCGGTTTTGAAATTGGGATGAATATTTCAACTCCCATCCTTTTCCAATATTTTTCGATTCTTTCCGTTGGCGCATCGAACAGAATTGGAAAACACTGATACGTAAAGTTTTCGTTGTAGGCAAACGGCGTTTTGTGAGGAGTTATTTTAAGCGCATCGTAATACATTTTTGCAATTTCCCTGCGACGTTTTATAAAGTCAGGGAGTCGGTGTAACTGTGAAATCCCCATTGCTCCTTGGAAATCGGTCATAATGTAGTCGTAATTGATAGAGGATTGGCCATTCCCACCACGTAAATCTTTCATGAGAGCATACATACGCGAATTGTTTGTCATAACCACCGCCCCGTTGCCCGTTGTCATGAGCATGGAAGGAGAAAATGATGCAATCGCGATAGTAGCGCGCTTGTCGCGCGTTGCATCGTGAAGTTCTGAACCAATTGAATGCGATATATCTTCGATTGTTGGTATCTCCAGCGTAAGGAGTTTTGAGATGTCTTGTACAAATCCGAAGAGATGACCAATTACAAGCGCTTTTGTACAGTCGGTGATTTTTTCTTTATAAATGGAAACTGATGGGAAAAAAGAATCGGCATCTACATCGACAAGCGATGCTTGTCCACCAACTAAGCTGAGCGCAGCGAGTGGTGGCGCATCGAAAAATGAAGGAATTATGACTTCGTCGTTTGGTGAAATTCCAAGAGCTTTAAATGCTAAATGGTATGCCGACGTTGCGGAATTGACTGCAATGGCGTATTTGTAACCTGTTAGCTCGGATATTTTCGTCTCGAAAATTTTGGTAATTTCACCGCGCGCAAGATCATCGCGGATGAGACAATCGAGGACACCTTCAAGTTCCTTTCGCGTGATGGTAGGTCGCGATGAAACTATTGCCATAGAGCGCTATCCATCATCATTGTTTCCAAAATATTTGCTGTTTCTTTCATTTAGAGAGGGTAAATGAAAGAAAGTCATTTTCGCGTCAACAGGTTTTTGATATTTTCCTAAGAATGGCAAAAGGTTTTTTTGAAATGACGTACTATTGTTGCTATTATGCTATTGATTTTAATGAGAAAGGACAAACAATTTATATAGTGGTTAGGTGTTAATAATAGGCAATGGCGTGCGGATTCTTTTTTATGGCAAATGCGATTTTTTCGCATCAAACGCTTGGGGAAGAGAGGAGATACTATGAAAAGACAACTTTTTCGAATAGCTGTTGTGTTTGCAATAATGGGCGTTGTTCATCAACTGGCAGAAGCAGCGCTTATCGTTGATGTCGAAGGAGGGAAAGTTTTCACCGGTTACAATGATGTTCGGATTCCTGGTACGTCTGGGACAAAATTTTCTCTCTCAGAAGAAGTAGAAAGCGAATCGACATGGTATTGGCGAGGGCGCATAGGCTATCTTGTTGCGCACGAGCATTTTTTCACGTTTCTTGTTGCTCCGCTTCGAATTGAAGGAAGCGGGAAAATCGATCGCGATATATTATTTGAAAACACTATTTTCCCTGCACAAACGCCGCTGCGGACTGCTTTTCAATTCAATACCTATCGCGTGGGATATCGGTATAATTTTATCTCAAACGAGCGCGGAATCGTAGGTGGTGGAATAACGCTCTTGGTGCGAGATGCATACATCGAGGTTGAAGGGGGTGGACAATCTGCCAAATCGTCGAATTTAGGATTTGTGCCGCTTTTGAATTTTCATGTGAGCGGAAGAATTATCCCACAGCTTGGTGTTCTCGTTGAAGGGGAGGCGCTCGCTTCGAAACAAGGAAGAGCCTTCGACATTTTAACAGCGCTTGTGTATTATATTTCTGATTCGTTAAGCGCGAAAGCAGGGTATCGATTTATTGAAGGTGGAGCCGATAACAATGAGGTGTATACGTTTTCGCTCTTCCATTTTGCTGTGGGAGGAATTGAGTTACGATGGTAAATCATTGAGAAATGAAAAATGAACATTTCACATTTAGCGTTCGCGTTCGCATGAGATTATTTCATTGTCGTGGTAAAGGTTGAATTCTTCCTGGAGCTTTTCCTTTTTTATTAGATAATGGTATTGTTGATTGGATACGACAAGTGCTCTCACCGCTTCTTCGGGCGATTCGAAGATGGGTATATTGTATTTCGTTCGGATTGAAATAATTTTTTGAATGGAGTTGGGAACGTAGAGCGCAGCTGGTTTATTGTAATGTTTGCACATATTTACGAGTTCGAGTATCGCTTCGATTACGACGTCTTGCCATACGTTCGGAATAGCAAGCAGTCCATCCACTTCTTCTGCCGAAAGCAGAATCTCAAATATATCTAAAAACATTTGTTTCGACATTGCAGGTCCCAAATCGACTGGATTTTTTACGTTAAAAAGCTGGCCTGTTTTTTGTATTCGCTGTTGTGTGAATGGTGCCAACTTCGCGAGTTTCATTCCATGTTCAATGAGAATATCTGCGGCAATGCCACCAAATGCGCCCGAATTGGTGATCACCGCAATGCGTTTCCCGCGAAGAAGCGGCATCGTAGTGAATATTTTGGGCAATGAATAAAGCTCGCTTATATGTTTAAGGCGGATGATTCCTGCCTGTTTGCATGCGCTTTCAAAAATAATGTCATTTGTTGCCATGCCTGCGGTGTGCGACATGGCTGCATGGATGCCTTCTTCAGTGCGCCCAACTTTAAATGCTAAGATTGGTTTTTTTACGCTGCGCGCAATTCTCATGAGTTTATTGCCATCGCGCACGCTTTCGAGATACATTCCAATAACTTCTGTATTGTCTTGATTGAAGTATTCGATGAAATCGGCTTCGTCAAGATCTGATTTGTTGCCTATGCTTACCATTTTATTGACTTTACACACATCGAATGCAAGGGAATCGAGCACAAGAACCCCAATTCCGCCACTTTGTATGATATACGAAATAGTTCCAGGAGTGAAGAAACTATCGCCGTATTTTTCGGGAACAAAGCCATAAAAACAGCAAAATCGATTTTGGGTATTAAGCGTTCCAAGGCAATTTGGGCCAAGTATTCGAATGCCATACGTTTTCAGGTGCATTTCCATCTCTTTTTGAAGGCGCAAACCTTCTTCGCCTGCTTCAGAAAAACCAGCGCTTTCAATGATGATGTGGCGAATGCCTTTTTCTCCGCACTGTCGAACGATCTCGGGAACATGCGCTGCTGAGAGTAAAATCACCGCAAGGTCTACGTGGCATGGTATTTCGAGCACAGAAGTGTAACCGGGAAATCCATGAACCGATTCGCCTTTACGATTTACTGCAAACACATCGCCGGGGAAATTGTTATAACGCAGGAGTGCGAGGATTGTTGCTGCAAGGTTAAGTGGGGAGTTAGATGCGCCAATTACTGCAATTGATTGAGGATTAAAAAACTTTTCCATCGCGCATACTCCATGAACATTGTAAGCAAATGTAAACATCGTTTACAATATTGAAAAACTCAATTATTTTGTCAATACATAATGGGATAAAGTGTTCAATTTATCATGGGGGCAAAGATTGCGATTTTTTTGCGGCGCTTTTTAATAGTATCGATATTATGCGAGCTATGCGTTTGCGGTGTTCCATAATCTGCTCAAAAGTTTTATCGGGCGTTGAGCGGAAAATTGCCACAATCCCGGTAAGGGCAGCGAAGAGCGCATGCGAATAGTAGCGGACGTTTTTTTTGATCCCCATTCGTATAAATACTTCATCGAATTGCTGTAAAAGGGTGCGTTCAATGTCGCTGAGTTTGTAAAACATTTCTGCATCGACCGGTCCTTCCAAAAAGAAGTTGATCATCATGCGAAAGTACTGGTCTTTTTCGGTAAAGTATTCGATAAAGCGCTCAGCAAAAATGTCAATTGAGGGCTTTTTGTTTTGGGCAAGCATTGCATCGAATTCGTTTTTAAGTTGAAGGGTACCACGAGAAAAGGATTCAAGAAAAAGGGATTTTTGATCGGGAAAATGGCGATAAATTGCGGAAGCTGAAATTCCCGCTTCCTTTGCGATGTCGCGCATGCTTACTTTGTGAAATGGTTTCGATGCAAAGAGCTTTTCTGCAGCTTCGATGATGATCTGTTTACGGAGATCTTTTTCTCTTTTTTTGAGCTTTGAAAATGTGCTTTCGAGATGTGTTTTTTTTTCATCCATAATGAATTTTCAATGAAATGATAAGAAATGGTGTTGTAATTTAGAAAAAAAATCAAATATTTTTTGTGTGCAAAATTGCAACTTTTCACAAAGTGGTTTTTTGATGAAAAAATGTGCGATTTTCGGCATATCTTGTATTTGCGACTATCAATGATATTGTTCATCAAAATGAGGTGTTGTAGCGGGTGATGGTTAAAATTTACAATGCTCTTTGATATTAATTTTTCTACATTTAATTTTCCAAATGTTTCTCTGTGTTGCCATTGGGTATTATTTCGTAAATTGGTTATATTTGATAAAGAGTTGCTTGTAATCGAATACCCAATGGCAACATGAAACGTTGAATTTTATAATTTGTAAATCGCTTCGAATTCTACCCATATGTGGTTTTTAAGAACTCCCACTGATTCGTATTCGACTTGAAAATCTGAGGTAAGCGAACGGGCATAGAACAGTGAGCTTGTAAATGTGGCGGTATCTTTTACAAAACTGAAAGATGCGGAAATTCCTGCATCGCTAAATCCTGTTGCATTCAAATACGCATTGTTGTAGTAACCGATCCAGCAACCCGCGCTAAAAGAGAATCCACCTTCTTGTAGGATGGGTTGTGTGAGTGAAATGTTTATATAATAGTCTTCATTTACAGGCGTTTTTTGAGAGTTTTCTTCAATGTAGTAATCGTAATAAAGTGAAAGCTTTGGGTTTAAAATTGTTTTCGCACCGAGTGACAGCGATGCTTCGATAAATGAAGGATCTGCACTTAACGAAGGATCTTCTTCGTAATATGGATAATTGATAAAATACAATCCTGCGCCTATGGTAAAAATTTCTGAAACAGCACGCTCGAAGTTTATCCCGTAATCAATTTCGGTTTTCGCTTTCTGCACTTTTTTGAATTCACTGTATGAATTTTCATCATCTGTTTGACTCAAATAATCCTGCGAGATGCCAGAATACACATTCGCAGAAAAACCCGAGTTGCCAAGCTCTAAACCAGCCCCGAGCCATAACATCCCAATGCTTCTCCCATTTAATTCAACTCCACGCCACCAGTAGGTGCTTGCATACGACAACGAAAGCGGAATATTGAAATTCGCGTATGATAGCGTGCTAGTTGAAACGAAAATTAACATAATTGTAACGAGAGAAATTGTTACGAAAAAGAAAAATTTTTTCATGGCATTGCTCCAATTTATAAAATTATATTTTGTAAGCAGATATTATTCGCTTGCGATTTTAATATATTTATTTGCTAGCAGTTCGGCAATTATATTATTTTCAAAGTTAATAAAGTTTACACAAATGTAAAATGGCTGGGCGTTGTAGTGTTGGATGTGACTTTGTATAATAAGTTTAATTCTCGCGATATGAATTAATTTACAGTTTTTTAAAAGATTAACGTGTTTGAAATATTTTATAGTCTCTCTGTAAAAGATTTTTTTGATATATCAAGCGGTGTGAAAGAATAATGCGCTGCATAAGCGTTTTTCGAATATAGAAAAAATGAAAATTTTAAACTGCAGTGTATTTGCAAACGAAAATAAAAATGCTAAAAAACTACGATGATGAAAGATAGAAACAAATCTTACGGGAAAATTTTTGTTAAAAAATGTTTTAAAATTGTTGTACACTTTTAAAAAATGATTGAATGATAATGATAATAAATATATATTGTTCATTGGATTATGCTTCCCAGACAATAAAACCAAATGCGAGAGCAGTGAAAAAAGCTGTTGGTGAGACGGTGCAATGTGTTTTCGTGAAGTTTTCAAGGGTTATTGTGAGGTTAAATTTTTCATGCCAGGCCATGAGGAAAATTCAAGAAGAAATAATAACTGTTTCATGGGCTAATCGAAAAAGAAGCAAATTCAAACTGGTGTGGTTTGTGTTAATTGGAGGGAAGAAAAAATGTAATAAATTTAAGAAGGAGAAGACATGAATTACGTGAACATTGCTTTGGGGTTTTTAATAGCAATTGGAGCAGTTATTGTATTTGGTATTGTGTTAATTTTGTTTGTGAAGAGTGTTGCAAAACTCCCGAAAGAATCAAGAAAAAGAAAAATTTTATTTTCCATCATCCCGTTAAAAGATTGGCAATTGGAATGGATCGCTGAAGAAAAATTTTCTTCTCAATTGTTTTTGGCTGCATTGGTAATGTTTTCAATTTCGTTTGCGATTTTTATTCTTGTTGTTATTTTTCAAATATTTGAAAGTTCTCTTGTGAGAGGTATTTTAATGTTCGTTGTACTTGGCATATTGATATATTGGATTTTCTCGTACGAGAGATTTATTGCAACAATTAAAGTCCGGCGATTGTTAAAGCCGTTTATCGGTTTGAAAACTTCTGTGATTAAAGTGCCAATTATTGAATACGACATTGCAGCAAATGAAAGAAATCCAGAAGCAAAAGTAGTTGGCTATGAATTTGCTGTAGATATTGATGGCATAACGATGAAGATTAAAAACTGGAAACAATTGGATCTTAAGGAAGGGATGGTTGTGGAGATTACGAAAATTGTGAACAAAGAAATGGTGCGAGTGAAAAAAGCGTATTGATGCAAATAGTCAACGCCCAAAAAATGGGGAAAACCAAAAACGTCAAAACCGCGAATTTTACCGATGATTCAATGCGTGTTATCTATTGGGAGAGAAAATTTCGCTCGTTTGATTGCGTATAAACAAAGCTGTGAGTGGGAAAACGCTGATGCGCATGGTAATAAAAGCAAATTTCATCATTTCGATGATCGATGGCCTAATATTTAATAGGCATTCTTTTCGCGCGGGACAAAGAAGGTTTTCCCGCTTAAGTGATAGGTTTTCAAGGGCATTTCATACATATCCTCAACTGTTGTAACATCGTGCGGCATTGTGCCGCTGTGTAAAACCTTTCCTTCTTTTAACATGACCACGTGTTCTGCGTATCGCGATGCGATGTTAATGTCGTGCAATATCGCGATAATTGTAAATCCGGCATGGGCAAGATCCGATAACATTGTCATGACGCGCTCGGTATGAGGCAAGTCCAAATGCGTGACCGGCTCATCCAAGAGTATGATTGGTGCTTCTTGTGCAAGCACACGTGCAATCATTACCATTTGAAGTTCGCCACCAGAGAGTTCCGTATAAGGCCTTTTTTGGAGGTGTTGCACTCCTGCGCGCTGAAGTGCAAGATGTGCTTGTCTTTTATCGGTTTTTGAAGGAGTCGAGAAAATATATGAAGCTCTTCCGGTAAGAACGAATTCTTCAACAAGAAAGGGAAATGTTGGCACATGGCGTTGGGGGAGATATCCAATTAAGCGGGCGCGTTCTTTGAGCGATAACTTCGAAAGCGGTTTATCAAAAATGTGTATTGTGCCAGAGGTTGGGTGAAGTAGTCCTGCCATAAGCTTAAGGAGCGTCGATTTTCCACTTCCGTTTTTCCCTAAAATTGCGGTGAATTTTTTCGAAGGAATAGTAAGGTTGATTCCTTGCACAATAGGTTGTTCGTGGTATGCAAAGTGAAGGTTGTGGACAGCAATGGACATGTTACGCACCCATCCCGAGCCGCGTTTTTTTGAGCAAATAAAAAAATAATGGCGCGCCAATTACAATCGTAAAAATGCCGATTGGAAGTTCAAATGCCATAAAAGTTCTCGATAGATCATCGACAACGAGAAGAAAAGAGCCGCCGAACACCGCACTTGCAGGAAGCGAAGCTTTATTGTCAGAACCAAACAGCATTCGCGACATGTGTGGGACAATGAGACCTACCATTCCAATAACGCCGGCCATGGCGACAGACGAAGTTACTACCAAGGTTGCGGGAATGAGCACAAGAATTTTTTCGCGTTCAGGGTGTAATCCCACAGATGCTGCTTCTTCATCTCCAAGCGCAAGAACGTTGATTCGCCAGCGCATCAGAAAAAGCCATATTGCACCAATGAAGATTGGCAATGCAGAGGAGCGAACTTTTGCCCATGTGGCAGTGTGCAGATTGCCCATTGTCCAATGCACAATCGTTTGGAGCCGGAAAGGATCGGAAAGAAATTGTACAATTGCAAGAAGTGCTGTAAATATTCCGGAAATTAACACCCCAGAAAGAAGTAGCGAGACAATCGAAACGCGATTCCCTTCTCGTGCGAAGAAATAGCTCATGATTGCAGCAATAAAACCAAAACAAAAAGCACCGAGTTGAATTGAAGCAAGCGCTGTTGCGATGCACAGCGCAGCGCCAAACGCGGCGCCCGAGGAAATGCCAAGGATATACGGCTCCACAAGGGGATTTCGAAAGAGCGCTTGCAACGCATGGCCAGACATGCTCAACGATGCCCCAACAATGAATGCGAGAATAATTCGTGGGAGGCGCACATCGAAGATGATTGTGCCAATAAGGTTGTGCGTTGCCATGTCTGTAATGTTTCCGCAAAAATACGAGATGATAACAGAAGGAGTAATTTCCGATGTGGTGCTAACCATCAACGAAATGAGAATGATTAGCGGTGCAGTTGCATACAGTATTACCAAAGCGGCCTTTTTCACTGTATTTTTCTCCCGTAGAGGAATTCCAAAATGGAGTTTTTTTGCGCGCCCAATTTTTGAGAATCGAATAGTGTTGGGTGAAACCAGCTTGCCATGAGGCGAGCCGCATAAATGAATTTCAGCGTCCACATGTCACATAAAAAAACGTCGGGCAATTCAAATACCCGACCATCCTTTACCGCGGAAACTGTTTTCAATCGGGAATCGAAAATGATATCGTGAGGATTCATGCGTTCGTTGTGCCACATGACAATGATGTGGGGATCGCGCACAATGATCTGTTCCAGATTTACCACCATGTGTTCCAGAAGGGTGGTGGAAAAAATATTTGTTCCGCCAGCAAGAGAAATGAGGTCGTCGACGGTGCTTCCTTTTCCGGATGTTTCGGTTATTCCTTGCGCCCACATGAAGTACACGCGCGGTCGTGTGGAAACGCTTTTGACGAGCGCTGTAATCGACATGACATCCCTTTGGGCATAGTCGATTAGGATCTGGGCTCTTTTTTCTTTCCCAGTAAGTTTCCCAAAATCGCGTATTTCCTGGTACACGTCATCGATTGATCGAAGCATCACCCCATAAACGGCAATTCCGCGCTGTCGCAGCGCTGCAATAGCGTCTTCCTGCTGTGCCCAAACGATGACCACATCGGGCTGGAGGGAAATTATTTTTTCGATGTGAATGAAATCCCAGTTGCCGGGTGCAGGGAGCGTTCGCTTCGCAATGCGGTGAGATAAGGCGGTATAGCACCGAAAAACCGAGGGTGAATAGACGCATGTGGGA
>JAOAAF010000060.1 GCA_026419015.1 Spirochaetota bacterium | reverse complement strand
CTCCACATCACAACAGTAGCACCCATCGTAACCAACACACAATACACAATAACGTAGAGATATCGTACAAAAAGTGAGGATAGCGCGCCGATAATTTCAAGTGCGATGAAAACGTAGAAAGTAATATTAAGAATACCATGTTTTTTATCGATATGGCAAAATAATTTTGCAAATAATAAACCGATTGCTGCACCGGATGAAATACCAATTGAAATCACGGTGCGCGAAAAGAATAACAAGTCTGTTCCGAGCAATATAGGTAAGATGCCAACCAACGACAGGAAAAAAATTCCATTTAACATTGTAAGCATAAATGCAAAAATTAAGTTGGTTACATCTTTGGTGGTAAAAAAAACGAAAAGATAGTAAATAACCATAGCGCCAATAAGGCCAAAATATCCACCAAATATGAAATTTGAAAAATACGCATGCGCAGAGAATTGTTGTGGGGAAAGAATGACAGGCCGCACCACCAAAGAATCATCGCTTTTTACGCGAAGGTAATACGTACGCGCAGTGCGCGGCGGTATAGTTAATCGAAACGCAAATGCTCTATATTTTTCATCCCGAGAATTTAATGGATGTAATCTGCCAGAAATTTTTATGGGATGTGCGACATCCACATCAGGTGCGTAGAGAACGATTTCGTCTGTAAGCGGGTAGTCGTCAAGAAAGATGAATTCGCGTTCATCATTGGATGAATTTTCCACCTTAAATCGAAGCCAGTATACTGCTTTCGTATACGCGAAGTTTAATGCGTCGTGCGTGGATGGAGAGAAACGATTATTGTAGTTTTGGGAGATTACCTCGTGAATTGTTAAGTTACCCTGAGGATCTTTTAGAAATTCAACGTGTTTACCAATGAGTTGGTAAGGATGGTCTTTTTCAATGCGAACCGCTTCAAGGGGAAAGGAGAAGGAGGGGAAAAAGAGTATTATCGCAAATGAAAAAAATGCAAAACATATCGCTTGTAAATTGGTTTTATAAGTTTTGTGAAGATAAGGACAACCCGCTTTCATGAGTCGCGTGAATAAAGCAGTTTAATTAATAAATACACCATTAAGCATCGTGCAGTAACTGATGTATCCATGGTAGTATAGTTATGTAATATTTATCAAGCATTAATCAAGATTATTCAAGAAAAATAGATGTTTAATATTTTAATATAGAAAATATTTTTTTGTTATTAAAAATCCATGGTTATTAAAGTAAATTTGTACCTCAATTGTCTTTTGATCTGTCAAAAATTAAATAGAAATTTTAGCTACATGCGGTTATGTTCTCAAAACCTAATTTAAAGGGTAAAGTGAAATATTTGTCGAATGATTGTTTCGCCACTTTTAAAAAGCCTTTTGTTAAAATCAGGAATATTGTTCAACATCATCATATCAGCAGGCATAGGTGTGAGCATCAGGGATTGGGGGATAGAGTAGTTATGTGCGATTGCGGTGATGCAGATTTCTCGCGTATGGTTTTCGCATTCGAGTACTAAAATTGGATCGTTGTCGGGCGTTCCTGAGATGAGAAGATAAAAATTATTATGGGTGGGTTGTAATTTTATGCCGTTGAGATATGCGGTATGGATTTTTCTGTCGGTAAAGAGGGCTATGATTGGATAGCGATTTTTATACAAAAGCTTTAGAGCAATCTTGCCATTATTTGAAAAAATCTTTTTAATTGTAAAAGTTGGTAAAGCGTGTTCGTTCGCTTTTGTTTCATCGCAAAGGAGAATGCTTTTTTCATCGGGGATGAAATGGGAGATGTTTTTTAATACAGATTTCGATGAGAAATACCCATTTGTCCATCGATCGGGGGTATGGTGCATGGAATACCAGTAGCTTTTGTTGGCATTTGCATCGTATGCAAATGACAAACTTGTAAATTCGGGTCTTTGGGGGGAAGGAGACCATTCATAGTATCCATATGCGGAAAGTAAAGCCCCAATGAGGAAAATAACTGCGGCAATTTTTTTTGCAATATAGCCGTAATTGAATACAAAAGGGATAATATATGCGCTCAGCAATGTAAAAAGGAAAATATATACGAATGAAAATATTACAGAAAGCGCTTCATAAAATGTGATGAGCGCATCTGTCCATCCTACCAAAGGCAAGAGAGAACAGAGAGCGCTTAATATGAGCGCAATCAAAGGATGTTTCCGATAAAAAAATGAAAACAGAGCGAGAATTCCAACAAGCGATAAGAATGGCCAAACGAAAAGATAATGCCCACCGCGCATGAAGAATAGGGAAATAAGTGAGAAAACCCCCCATAAAAAGGCGTATGCAGTTATTAACTCATTCAGCGAAAATCGGATTGAGAGATTAGCGGTTGCATAAAGGGAAATGGCACTGGCAATGAGAATGAAGGCGGGCACCAGGAAATGGGCGCTATATACAATATAGTATCGTTTGCCTATGTACATTAATAGCGTGAGCAAAAATGATGGAATGGTAGCAAAAATACATGTAAGAAATACATAATAAATTGCTTTTATGTTTAAAATTTTTTCTTTTTGTAACTTTTTTTTGTAATTGAGTATGAGAAAAAAAATTAAAAATCCTGAGAAAGAGAGGATTGGAGAAAGAAAATCGGGATAATGCACAAATAAGCTTCCTATAATATTAAAATACTGCCTTTCGGGACCATGAAATGATTTTGGCATATTTTTATCTAAGTATACAATAAGTCCGTGTGCGTACTCAAGCATGTGTTGAAGGCTTGCTGGAGAAATATTTTCTGGTAAGTCGGTTGCATTATGGTAATGTTGAAATCCACTGATGAATGCAATATTCCACCCTGGAATGTTAGCGCGCATAAATCGAGAAAAGTCACTTCCAAGAGGCATGCGTTTATATACAGATGGCATAAGACTTGAAGCACGTACAGGTACTTTGGATTCGGCAAGTGCCTTAATGGCCAGACCTGTATTGGGGAGCACTTCGAACATGTATGCAGGGCCAGAGGTACCACGAACGTCAAAATTTATTGTGCATGCAATTTTTTTTGCGATTGGATGATTTGACACAAATGCGAAAGCGCCCCGTGTACCAAAGTTTTTCGCATATCCTTCCTCGTTATCGGTGAATACGAAAATAACGTTCCGCTTGAGTTGGGATCTATGCGTAAGTGCGCGCATCGTTTCAAGCAACACTGCGCAGCCAACTGCATCGTCGCCTGCACCCGGTCCAAATGGAGTGGTATCGTAATGCGCAGTGAGGCAGATGGATTTTGCAGTTTTATCATAACCCGGAAGAACGGCAATAACGTTTTTTAAGAAAAAAAATTTGCCGGCCTCATCGTTCAGTTGAGCGCATTGAACTTCTGCCTTTAGTCCAAGTTTTTTAATTTCATCGATTATATACCTGCGCGCTCGTGCATGAGCAACAGAACCAACTGGGCGCGGTGTTTGAGCAAGATGTTGGATATGTTTCATTGCCCGCATGGCACTTGGAAGTTCAGATGGCGAATTTTCTGGTAATGGTGTAGGAGGAAAATGGCGATATGCAGAATAAGCTATCCCTGTAGCAAGGAAAAGAAGGGGCAGCAAATAAAAAGATCGTTTATGCTTTTCATCGACAAACATAATGTTTTTTTAATTGAGAATTCATTATTGTATTCAAAATATTTCAAGGCATATTACGCATACATCATCTGCAAGATGGTCATTGGCGATCCACTGTGCAAATCGGGAATTGATTGTTTGTATTATTTGTTTTGAGTTAAGATTATACAATGTAGGCAAGATCTCATCAATCATGACATCTTCGAACGATTCGTGGATTCCATCATAGCCTTTTTGTTCAATAAGGCCATCGGTGTACAATATTAGTTTATCGCCCTTCTGGAGCGAAATGGTGGCGTTTTGATATGTTTTCCCTTTTTCGAAGAGAAATTTATTGGTGGCAAATGCGAGTGGTACTGAACGCGGTTCGTCTATTTTTGAAATTTTCGAATTTTGCAAAAGAAAAGGTGGATTGTGTCCAGCATTCGCATATTTGAGTGTACGATTGACATTATCGTAAATACAGTAAAAGGCGGTGATAAAATTATCTGCAGTTTTTCCATAGAGGTTTTCGTTTAAGTGCATGAGAGCCGCTGCGGGATTTTCTCGAACTTGGCCTAATTGCAAGATTATTGTTTTTATCATAGAAGTGATGAACGCGGCGGGCACGCCATGACCAGAGACGTCGCTTATAAAAATGCCAATTTGCGCACTATTTCTGAATTCGATAAAATCGTAAAAATCACCTCCAACCTCAAACATCGGGAAGTAAAGCGTGTGGATATATGGCCGTGGATTCTCCTGCGGGATTAACTGTTTTTGAATTCGTTTTGCAAGCTTTAAGTCTTTTTCAATCGTAAGATTTCGCTGATGAAGTAAATTCCGTTCAATTTGAAGCTCTTTTGTCCGTTCAATCAAGGTACGATAGAGTCGAAACGCGATGATGTGCATGATCACTGAGGTTATAATAAGCGTAAAGTTCGTGCTAAATAATTGAAATGGGGTTAGCGAAAACGATGAGAGCGGCATATCGGTAAGCAGATGTACAAATGGCAATATGCCCTTGTGTTGCAAATAAAGCATTAAGTTATAAAACAAGAGGCAGTTGACAATTGCATATATGCCATAACGCGGTGTGGTATAAAGCGATGCGACTATGACGAAGATGACATAGCTTAACAAGCAAAACGAATAGATGCTCCCGGTGATGAAAACCAGCAATGTGTACATGATGGAATCGAGCGTTATGCGAACATAACGGAGTTGTTCAAAAAAAATGATCGGCGATTCCGTCTCGACAAGAATAATCCAAACGATGTTTATGCTTATATGGAAAGTGAGGAATATGAGTAAAAGTGGCGGGAGGAGTTGATAGCCGAATCCAAGGAGCGAAATGCTCCACGCGAGGCGCGATGAATAGTTTAGTCGATATTTTCGTTTAACCAATTTAAGCGATTGATCCATATAAAAGGCAATGCAAATTATCTTCTTTTTTTGAATTGCTCTTCCCAATACTGTACTTCTTCAGGGTTGATTATGGGATCTTCATCTTTCTCTTGAATTTTTTGTTCGTAGTGTTCATCAATCGTTTTTATTATTTTTTCAGCAAAGTCCTCGCTTTTTGTAATTCGTACGCCAAATTTTTTTACAAAATCGATAATGCCGTTATCGGAAGTCACCACTGTTGTCATTCGGGGGTTTATATCTTTTTTGATGAATTCTTTAATCAAAAAATCAGCAGAATAATCGAGCGAGTAAAATACATCGATAAAACCAAATGTCTCATTTTTTATTTCGAGCAAGGGGTGTTTTTTCCCATCGAAAACTACGCGCACTTTCTTTCCGGTAATCTTTACATATTCTTTTAGAATGGTAAGAAGCCTAATACGCGCATCATCGAGTTTGTTTTGTACCATAAGGGCTTCGCAATCGGGGAATTTATACAGGAGATTAAAGCCGTCAATGAGATATGGCATAAGAATGACCTCATTAGGGCAAATAATTACTTTATCCTTTCAGAGCAAAATATTTCTATCCGTTTCATCGCTTCATTGATATTTTCCATTGAAGTGGCGTATGAACAGCGAATGTGATTTTTCCCGCATTCGCCAAATACATCGCCAGGTACGACTGCGACCTTTTGGGTACGAAGCAATTCGAGTGCAAATTTTCTTCCATCCAGGCCAGTTGGCGAAACATCGGGAAACACATAAAATGCACCTTCTGGCATAAGGCAGGGGAGACCGATTGAACGGAACCTGTTTACAATATAGTTTCTGCGTTTCCGATATTCGTTTACCATCTTTTCGACATCTTTATGCGAATTTTTTAATGCTTCAAGCGCTGCATACTGTGCGATGGAAGAAGCGCAAAGGGCAGTATATTGGTGAATTTTTAGCATCATGTCGATGAGGTATTTCGGTGCCGCTACATATCCTAATCGCCATCCCGTCATCGCATGGGATTTTGAAAAACCGTTAAGATATATTACGCGATCTTTGATAGCAGGGATTGAAATGATAGACCAGTGTTTCGCATCGTAACAAAGCGAAGAATAAATTTCATCAGAGATAATAATAAAATTATATTTTTCAGCAAGGGTTGCAATATCTTCAAGCAGCGATTTTGGTAAAGTTGTCCCCGTTGGATTTGAGGGGTAATTCAATAAAATAGCTTTGGTGCGCCGTGTAATTGCCGCACGGAGACGATCGATATTTAATTTAAATTCTTCACCAGCAGTGGTTGGGATGTAAATTGGCTTTCCACCAAGCAACGTTACATTCGCGCCATACGAAACGTAACATGGTTGTGGGATGATGACTTCATCGCCGGGATTCACGATGCTGCGCAATGCAATATCAAGCCCTTGGCTAACGCCCATTGTCACAATGATTTCTTCCGAAGGAGAATATCGCGTGCCGGTTGTTTTTTCTAATTCTGTTGAGATGAGATCGCAAAGTTCCGGCAGACCTCTATTAGGCGTGTAATGGGTATAGCCGTCTTTGATGGCATACATGCCCATTTCGGCTATTCGCCATGGAGTGATAAAATCTGGTTCTCCCACCCCTAAGGAAATACAATCGGGCATGGAGTAGACAATATCGAAAAATTCGCGAATTCCCGATGGAGGTATAGCTTTAACTGCTTCTGATATGAGCAATTGCGGGTTTTTTGTACGCGCGAATTGTAATTTTGAGTCCATTTATTTTGAGTTCATCAAAATTTTGGTTAACAATAAATCTTTCAAAATTTTGCCATCTATTAAACACTGATATTTTTTACAAGCATTTTATTGAGTTTAATACATTGGTTTATAATCGAAATGATGCTCGGCGCTGATGTAGCGTATCGTATGCGTTTTTGAACGCATGACGATTGAAGTGGTATACGCACCGCCAGGGAAATATCGCACGCCATGTAAAAGTTCACCATCGGTTACCCCCGTTGCTGAAAACATGATATTAGAACCCTTTACTAAATCGTTCAGGTAATAAATTTTATTAATATCGCTTTCTCCTAACTGTCGTACTAGTTCTTTTTCTGCATCGTTTACATACACGAAACGAGCTTGCATATCTCCACCGAGACATTTTATTGCGGCGGCGGCCAAAATCCCATGCATGGCACCGCCTACTCCCATCAAAACGTCTATAGGCCTATCTTTCATTGCGGCGGCAACTGCACCGGATATATCGCCATCTTTGATGAGTTTTATTCGTGCTCCAGTTTCTCGAATTGCAGCAATGAGGCTTTTATGCCTTTCTCGATCGAGTACGCAGACAGTAACATCTTCTATATATTTACCCATTGCGCGGGCAATACGTTTGATATTTATATGAGGGGGTTGGGTGATATCAATCGCGCCTTTTGCCTCGGGACCGACGGCAATTTTTTCCATGTAGATTGGCGGTACTTCCAGAAAAGAACCTGGTTCGCCAATTGCAATCGCAGAAATTGCATTCTGTCCACCATTTGCGCAAGTGGTTTTTCCTTCCAACGGATCGAGCACAATATCGACGCTGACGCCACTACCAGTGCCCACTTCTGTTCCTCGGCATAGGCGTTGGTCTTTTATGGGACTTATCACAATTTTCCCTTTAACGGAAACCGACGAGAACACCTTTGCCATCGCATCGATGGCTGATTGGTTTGCGACCTCCTCGTTTCCTCTCCCCATATGGCGGCTTGCATAGAGTGCCGCTGCTTCGGTAACGCGTACTAGTTCAAGCGCTAAATTTCTATCCATAAAAAACCTCTTAATAAATTAATTATTATTGACTTTGAGCAATTCTTCATAACGCAAAATTTTTCTTTCAAGGTACATTGCGGAAAATTCATTTTGATGATCGGCATGTCGTTTGCCTACCTCTCGGTACAAAGCTACAATATTTCGCTGAATTCTTGCAAGCTCAATATTTTTCCCCCTGAGAGAATGAATATTGGTAAGAAATAACCGATTGCTCAATGTGGAAATAAATCGTGAACCAACACTATCAAGTGCCACATCATCGCCTTCAAGGCCAGTGGAAATAGTTGTATTCTGATCGATTTTATAAAATTGAATTATCCCATCGTGTAACCAACTAAGAATTTTTGATGATGGAAAATAACGAAGGGATGTGTGATACGATGGAGCGGTTATTGGCCTATACTTATTGTTTTTCGCATTATACATCATACCTCTAAAATATCCGGGAGTTCCTATTCGAAAGACGATGGTATTGCTGTCAATCCAGAAGAGTTCAGTTGATGACGTAGCGTGCTGCAATTCTTTGAATTTGTTGCCTTCTGAGATCCATAATCGGTAATTACCACCGCCACCGGAAAGAATGGCCCATTTGCTGTGGTTTTCAGTTGGATACGCCAAAACGGTTTCTCCATCATGGTTAGATAATGGCAGTATTGATTTTCCAAGTACTGTTTTTTCTGTTTCCGATAAAATATCAAAAGCAACGATTCCTTGTTGAGAGTATTTCAACATTGAAGTGCCCTCGGGCGATATTGTGAAATCAAGAAGTGGATTTGTCGATGGGTACAATTTTTTTTGACCATTGGTAAGATCAACTACTGCGATGAATGGATCGGGGACAATGTTCTTCCCAGCGAGAAGTAATTTCATTCCCATAAATTTTCCGCCCGGGAAAACTGTCGCATACATCACATCGCCTGTTATGCGAACGAGTTCGCTTTTTGTTTTGGTATTGGTATCGAATATCATTAAAATGTTCGTTTTGGAATTTGGTATTTCTTTTAAGTATGCGATTTTATTATCTGCGATCCATCCGGAGAAACTCACATGGCGATCAATTAAATATGATCCCACGGTAAAGTAGGCATCTAATTTCGCCATGAGAATTTTTGTTATGTAGAGCGATGATGGTGTGAGGTAGATCTCATCGAGATTGATATCGCGCGCGAGGAGAGGGTGGTATAGTAATGATGAGCTAAATAATATAAATAGCAAAGAGTAACATGAAGAAATGAAACATGTAAATTTTTTCATCGTGGTTTTAGTAATGATATTAAAGAGCTTTATTTGCGAAATCGTCATTCATACATTATGATTTTTGTAATTCTTGCTTTGCATTTTGTTTTTTTTCTTCCTTGATAACCTTTGAACGTTCGGGAATTATTGGAATTGTGAGAACCTGTCCTGGAAAGATGAGATCGGGATCTCGAATTTTATCTTTATTTGCAACGTAGATGAGTGGCCAAAATTTTGGATTTCCGTACGTTCGCCATGAAATTTTCCACAAACAATCGCGATCTTTTGGATTGTATTTTACTGTATATGTTGCTGGTTCTTCCCCATATTTTATTTTTGTCGCAGTCTCAGGTTCTATCCCCTCTATTTGAATTCCCTGCAAAATTGCTAAAGCGCTATCCGATTCGTTAAGCGAGCGAACATATTCTTTTTCATGGAAAAGTTTCTCTCCCTGTTCGACATGCTTTGAAGCGGTTGCAATTTTTTCGGCAAATCTGCTCCCGTCAATTTTCTTTTTTTCTTCGAGAAGCTTCTTTGCATTTGAAAGCCGCGCTTCAGCTTCTCCCTTAAGTTCATTTTCTTTCACCGATAGGCTAAGCCCTAATTCAGAGAGGAGCGAAATTGCATGGTCGGCCTTTCCAATCGAGTTGTGGTAATCTTTATTCTCGTGCAGATTTTTTGCAGTTTTAATAATCTCCTCTGCATTGGCAATTTCATTTTTGTAAGATGAAGAAAGCGAATGGTTTTTTGTCTGAGTTAGTAAATTTTCTGCATCGGCAATTTTTGCAGAAGAAGCACCACGTAACGTCTGTTCTTGTGCATCTGCGAGCAATGTTTTTGCTTCCTCTAAAAGAGGAACTGATTCTTTAAGATTTGATGCGTCAACTTTTTCTTTTGCGCGAATAAGCTTTTCTTTTATCGTAGCAATTGTGGGAGAAGCGTATCGCTCTCCTCCCTTTGTGTTCAAATCTTCAGCAATTGAAAGAGTGGTATTGATTTCTTCTTTAACTTTTGGAATATAGGGCTCAGAATCGGATTTCGCTTTCAGTGCATTTGTCAAGGCTTCGGTTGATTTTTGATACGATTCCCAGTATTGTTTGGCTTCTTGCAACGATGAGGCTTCGCGCAAAAGATTTTCGGAACATGCAAAACTTGCTGGAGAATATTTTGATGCGTAAAGCAAATCTGCCTCATCGAATATCTTTTTCGCTTCAGAAAGAGAATCATTAGCTAAAAGTGGTAAAGATTTTTCGATCGCTTTTTCTGCTTCGGCTGCTGATTTTTCTGCAAGTGTTTTAGCTTTGTCCAATTCTTCTTTCATGATTTCTGTATGGCATTCTAAAAGCAAATTTTTTGCGGCGTTGAGTTCTTCGGGTGAATATTTTTCAGATTTAACTTCAATGGCGCGGGTAATGGTGGTTTTTGCCATTGACATTTCACGAATGGGAACATCGAGTTTGCATGAAATAATAGAAAAAAGGATTATGATAACTCCTGTAAGCAAATTAATACTTTTTTCCATATCGACCCCCATGTATATGGTAACGTTAGGTGAGCTTGCTGTGTGAAATTTACATGCGTATTATAATAGAATTTGCAATCTATTATTGCAATAATTTTTTCGTTTAGGTACAGAAAAATTGTTTTTTTAAATGTGTATTGAGTGAGAAATTGTGCTTTGCAGTAAGGTTATCCTATCGGAATAAATCTGCTTGGTTTAAAACATTTTAAAATTGTTGACGATTGCGAAAATGAATTTTACAACATGTGGTGTGTAAGGATGAAACAGTAAGTTTTATAATCGTACTATATAATCGATGACATGCGGGAGCATCGTTATGAAAAAGGCAAATGTAATTTTTTTATATTTCGTATTCTTCACAATGAAAACGCTTTTTTCTCAAACGCAAATGGATGACAATCAGCATATCGGGGAAGCTCCTATTAAAGAGGACAAATATGAGAGCGCGATGAAAGTTTGGATTCAGGATTCAAGAGCGTTACAAAATATTGTGAAGCCATTGCGAAAGTATAAATTGAGCTATTCCGATACCGATCTTATTCGGAATGAAAAGAAGGATCAGTTACACAAAGCATTGCGCGAGATTAACAGGAAATATAAAAATGTTGAGTTGCGATTGCAATGTGTGCGAAACGAGAATGTCGAAGAAGAAAAGGTATTATCTGAATACGGTAGGCAAAAGTCGCAGAAAATAATTTACGAGCTTAAAAAACATCCCCACGGGAAATTTATTTTTGAAATGGGCAAAGATCCAAAAGAGAATGTTATTTTAAGTTTTTATTTAGGGTTAATGCTTGCATTTTGCAAAAAGTGTTTCCAAACAACGGGACATTTCATTGCAAGCTATGTGGTGCCTATCCCGAATAAAAATTCGTCAGATATCTATGACAATTTGTTTTCTAAATTTATATGGAAGAAGATGATGTGAAAAATCGCATTGAAAATGGGTTTACCTACTCCAGTGCGACTTATTCTGATTTGAGAATCTATAAAAGGCTAAAAGATAAAAAAGAAGCGTTGGCTATTCAAAAGCACTCAATAGCGCCATTGGAGGGAAAAATTGAAAAGATTATTTATGATTATTCTACTGACGAATTGGACATTTATTTACAGTAAAGCGAAAAAATAACTGTTTAAATTATTCCCATGCCAAATTTTTTTGCAAAATATTCGATTGTGTGGGAGGATGTTTAAAGTGCAACGGATCGCGAAGCAATCATCATCAAGCAACGGTACGGAATTCAAATTACAAAGACAAATATTATAAACGAAAAATTGCAAATAAGAAATCGTGCATAATCGGTAATAAATTGTGCAAAAGTGTGAAGATTAACAGAAGGCAACTGAGCATAGAACTTTAAAAAATTAATATTTTGAAGCATGCTTTGAAGTATTTGAATATAGAGCACAATTAATGCGCTGTATAAAATTATAATCATCAATCACTTTGTGACGTAACTTGTCGTGGTATTTTTATGGGAACAGGAGTCACTTTCCAGATTTCTCTTGCATATTCTTCAATTGTGCGATCGGTAGAAAATTTTCCCATGTTGGCGCTGTTAAGCACCGATTTTTTATTCCATTCCATTTTGTTGACAAATAGCGCGCTGACGCGTTGTTGGCATTTCACGTAATCATCGAAATCTGCCATCAACATATACTGATCGCCATAGCGAAGCAATGTATCGGTGAGTGGGCGAAAAAGATGCGGTTCAGAAGGCGAAAAATATCCCCCGCTAATCATATCGACCACTCTTCGCAAATCTTCGCTTGAATTATAATAATCCCAGGGATTGTATCCGCTCAAACGCTTATGCATCACTTCATCGGCTTTAAGGCCAAAGATGAAAATGTTTTCTTCACCTACTTCTTCCATTATTTCGATGTTGGCGCCATCGAGCGTACCAATGGTAAGAGCGCCGTTGAGCGCAAATTTCATATTACCCGTTCCTGAGGCTTCGTAACCGGCAGTTGATATTTGTTGGGAAAGATCGGCAGCAGGAATTATTTTTTCTGCATTTGACACGCAATAATTCGCAAGGAACAAAATCTTTAATCGCCCATCGACGTCTTTATCGTTATTTATCACATCGGCGATCGAATTGATGAGCTTAATGACCAATTTTGAGATGTAATAACCAGGTGCAGCTTTTCCAGCGAAAATGACAGTCCTGGGAACAAAATTGCCACCAGGGTTATCCTTAATTTTATTGTACATGTGAATGCAATGCATTGCGTTTAAAAGTTGCCGTTTGTATTCGTGGAGGCGCTTTACCTGGCAATCGAACATTGAATTGATATCCACTTCGATTGTATTTTTGCGCCAAATGTATTCGGCCAGTCTTTTTTTGTTTTCGCGTTTTACTTCTTCCCATCGTGCAAGAAATTCTTCATCATTGGCATAAGGGATAAGTTTTTTTAATTCGTAGAGATTTGTGATCCACCCATCGCCGATTTTTTCGGTTATAAGTTTTGCAAGACCGGGATTGCACAAAAGAAGCCACCGCCGCTGTGTGATGCCGTTGGTTTTGTTGTTAAATTTCTCGGGCCATAATTCGTAAAAATCTCGAAACACATTGCTTTTGAGAATGTTGGTGTGGAGTTCTGCAACGCCATTGACGGAATGGCTCCCCACAATTGCGAGATTTGCCATGCGCACTTTTTTTTCGCTCCCTTCTTCGATGAGCGACATGCGATAGAGTCGGTTATTATCTCCGGGGTATTTTTTTGCTACCTCATCTAAAAAGCGCCGGTTAATTTCGTATATTATCATCATATGCCGTGGGAGGAGGTATTCCATAAGTGAGACTGGCCATTTTTCCAACGCTTCGGGGAGAACTGTATGATTGGTATAGGCGAATGTTTTTGTAGTGATCTCCCACGCTTCGTCCCATCCCAATCCTTCCACATCCATCAAAAGTCGCATGAGTTCAGCAATGGCAATTGCAGGATGCGTATCGTTAAGTTGGATTGCAACTTTGTCGGGGAATGCGCGAAAATCGGTATGCGTTTTTTTATAGCGGCGGATAATATCTTGTAGTGTGGCTGAGACAAAAAAGTATTCCTGCTTTAAGCGGAGTTCTTTCCCTTTAAAGCTTTCATCTTTAGGATAGAGGACTTTTGAAATATTTTCGGAGTTGGCTTGATCCGCCACCGCTTTTTCGTAATCGCCTGTGTTGAAATATTCGAGATTAAATTCCCTTGTCGACTTTGCTGCCCAGAGGCGCAGGTTGTTTACGGTATTATTTTTATAACCAGGAATTGGAATGTCATACGCCATTGCCATTACCATTTCAAAATCGGTCCAGCGAAAACATAGTTTTCCTTCCGAATCGGTATATGGCTCAACCCTTCCTTTAAAGCGGACGGGATATAAAAATTCGGGTCGCGGAAATTCCCACGGATTTCCGTAGCGAAGCCAGTTGTCGGGGGTTTCAACCTGATAACCATTAATAATTCTCTGGAAGAAGATGCCATATTCATACCGAATGCCGTAGCCATACGCAGGAAGCTCAAGCGTTGCCATTGAGTCCATAAAGCATGCCGCAAGCCTTCCCAATCCTCCATTGCCAAGCCCAGCATCCCATTCTATTTCGCGGAGTTCTTCTAAATCGTAACCGAGTTCATGGAGGGCTTTGTGGGCATTTTCATACAATCCAAGATTGATGAGGCTATTTCCTAAGGTTCGCCCAACGAGAAACTCGAGTGAAAGATAATATACCCTTTTTGCATCAACCGCGTAATATGTTTGTTGAGTTTCAATCCATCGCTCAATCATGCGGTCGCGTACCATGAGGGCGACGCTGGTAAAAAGATCGTGTGGGGTTGCAGAATATTCATCCTTCGCGCACGAATATTCAAGATGATTGACAAACGAAATTTGAAGGGATTCTACATCGGTACCTTGAAATTCGTTCGTTGAAGGGGTGAGTTTCTTTTTCGCCATGCCAACCTCCGGCTATTCATATCGAGTGTATGATGTACAAAGTATAATTTATGTCAATTAGTTTTTTAAACTATAATTTTGAGCTGTTGTAAATTTCCTTTTTTTGATTGACGATAAATTTTTTTTTACATATATTATTCATGATTGTTGTTCACGGAACCAAGAAGCCCTCCTTTTCCTATCAACGTCGATCTCCAATCGGCAGAAACCTATCGATGGAACATTTTGATGCGTTGGAGGATAACTCATGAGAATGGATAAGCTTACACTTAAAGCACAGGATGCTGTGTATTCTGCCCAAAACATTGCAACAGCGCACAGCCATGCGGAAATTCAGCCAGAACACCTGTTAAAGGCATTGGTTGAACAGGAAGGTGGGATTTTTACCACAATTGCGCGAAAGATAGGCGTATCGCCTTCGGATATAAAAGCTGAAGTGGACGCCGAAATACAAAAAATGCCAAAACAGTACGGTGCAGGCCCTGGTGGGGGTGCGATGTCACCTGCATTTCGAGATGTGCTCAATGAGGCATGGAATGAAGCCGTGAAGCTCAAAGACGAATATTTAAGCACAGAGCATTTGATCCTCGCGCTTGCATCTACTGGCGACACGAGAGCGCGTAAAATTCTCAATGCTCACGGGCTTATTCGAGAGAATATTTTAAAAGTGCTTGTAGGCATTCGTGGGAACAAGCGCGTGACTGATGAAAGTGCGGAAGAAAAGTATGAAGCGCTTGAAAAGTATAGCCGCGATCTTACGCGCCTTGCGCGGATGAACAAACTCGATCCAGTCATTGGGCGCGATGAAGAGATTCGCAGGGTAATGCAGGTGTTATCGCGGCGTACAAAAAACAATCCAGTACTCATTGGCGAACCCGGTGTTGGGAAGACTGCAATAGTAGAGGGCCTTGCGATTCGAATTGTTTCGGGGGATGTCCCAGAAAGCCTTAAAAACAAGCGCCTCGTTGCGCTCGATATGGGCGCACTTGTCGCTGGCGCGAAATTTCGCGGTGAGTTCGAAGAACGGCTTAAGGCGGTCATTCAAGAAATCGAGCAGGCCGAAGGTGAAATCATTCTCTTTATCGATGAACTGCATACGCTCGTCGGTGCGGGGGCTGCAGAAGGTTCTATGGATGCATCGAATATGCTAAAGCCAGCACTTGCGCGAGGAGAGCTTCGGTGCATTGGCGCAACGACGCTGAATGAATATCAAAAGTACATTGAAAAAGACAAAGCGTTGGAGAGGCGCTTCCAGCCGGTCTATACGAAAGAGCCGAGCGTCGAAGATACGATTGCTATTCTTCGCGGTTTGAAGGAGCGCTATGAAGTACATCATGGGGTGCGCATTTCCGATTCTGCTGTGGTGGCAGCAGCAGTGCTCTCGGATCGATACATCACCGATCGGTTTTTGCCCGATAAAGCAGTGGATCTTATCGATGAAGCTGCATCGCTCATAAAAATGGAAATCGACTCCATGCCAATTGAGATCGATACCATTGAACGGCGCATTCGCCAATTGACAATTGAGCGAGAAGCAGTAAAAAAGGAAAAGGATAAATCTTCCCAGGAGCGCTTAGCGAAAATCGAAGAAGAGTTAGCAAATCTGAACGAACAAAAAAATAGCCTTGTTGGTCAGTGGAAAAGCGAAAAGGAAGTGATCACGCTAACGCGGAAAATTAAGGAAGAAATTGAACGGCTGCGCGTCGAAGAGCAACAGGCTGAGCGCGCAGGAAATTTAAATCGCGTTGCCGAAATTCGATACGGCAGAATCATTGAACTTGAAAAGAGGCTCTCCGAACTTAACAAGCAACTTGCTCAAATTCAGAAAGATAGAAAACTTCTCCGCGAAGAAGTAACAGAACAGGAAATTGCCGCAGTTGTTTCCCGATGGACTGGAATTCCTGTTTCGAAAATGTTAGAGGGCGAAAAAGAAAAGCTTTTGAGGATGGAAACAATCCTCGAACAACGGGTAGTTGGGCAAACGCAAGCAATAAGGGTCATTTCCGATGCAATAAGGCGATCGCGCTCAGGACTTCAGGATCCGAATCGCCCAATTGGTTCGTTTATCTTTCTTGGTCCAACGGGAGTTGGGAAAACGGAAACGGCAAAGGCCGTTGCTGAATTTTTGTTCAACGATGAGCGCGCAATCATTCGCATCGATATGTCGGAATATATGGAAAAACATGCGGTTGCCCGCCTCATTGGAGCGCCCCCGGGTTATGTAGGGTATGAAGAAGGTGGGCAACTCACCGAAGCAGTACGTCGCCGCCCATATTCGGTAGTCCTTTTCGATGAAATCGAAAAAGCCCATCACGATGTGTTTAACATCTTTTTGCAAATTTTAGATGAAGGAAGGCTCACCGACTCGAAAGGTCGTACGGTGGATTTTAAAAATACGCTCATCATTATGACGTCGAATATTGGGACATCGTACATTTCCGATGCCTCAATACCAATGGAAGTTCGAAGAAAGGGGGTTGAACAGGAGCTAAAAGCCCACTTCAAACCCGAGTTTCTCAATCGAATCGACGAGGTGATCATTTTTAATCCATTGACAAAAGAGAATATCCGCGACATCATTCTCATTCAGCTGCGTGAGGTTGGGAAACGCCTTGTTGAACGTGGCATTCACCTGGATATCACGAAGAAAGCGCTTGATTTTCTCATTGAGCAAGGATACGATCCGCAATTTGGGGCACGCCCCCTTAAACGGGCAATCCAGCGGTATTTGCTCAATCCGCTTTCGGTTAAACTGCTAAGCGGCGAGGTAGGGCACGATACGACTGTTAAAGTTGATACTGATGGGAAGGAACTCGTATTCAAGTAATTAGGCAGGAGCAGCTTATATGCTGCTCTTTTTTTATTTGGATGTTAGTATTGCGATCGATGCCGATAGTAAAAAGCTTATTACATTTCACGTTGTGTGATGGCAATGATGCTTTATAATTGCACAGTTGTAAATTGCTCTCATTTCACAAATTCTGCCGAATACATATTTTCATGTGAAAAAACGTGGGAATTTAAAGTTCATGTTTGCATGGAAGTTATATAGTTATCGACCACTCGCGCATGTACGTCAGTAGCAAGTGGACTATAATGGCCGCGTATAAAATAATGGTATCCTAATCCTGCAACCATTGCTGCATTGTCAGTGCACAGGCGCGCAGAAGGAATTGCGATGATTTCGTTCCCTTTTTTTTGCTCTTCAATCATTTCTCGAAGCCTGCTATTGGCTGCCACACCCCCGGCGATTACAATCCGGTTAATTTTAAAAATATTTGCTGCATCGAAGAGCCTACGAACTAATATTTCAAGAGCGCGTTCCTGAAAGCTATATACAATTTCTTCCTTTGGGTAATTGGGATTGGATTTGCAAAAGTTTATCACAGCAGTTTTAATGCCGCTGTACGAGAAGCGAAAGCCGCTCTCTGGTTCGGGTAAAATTTTTGGGAAAATAATTTTTTTTTCAATAGCAGACTTTGCCAATTTCTCAATGAGTGGTCCCCCTGGATACTCTAATCCTAAAAACTTTGCCACTTTGTCGAACGCTTCGCCCACGGCATCATCGGCAGTTTTGCCAACTGTTTCCATGTTTCCGATATCGCGAACTATGTATAACGCGGTATTGCCGCCAGATACCAAAAGGCCAAGATATGGGAATTCGAGTTCATTTCCTTCAAGGAATGGGGCGTACAAATGCGCTTCAAGGTGATTTATGGCAACAAGTGGGATATTGCAGGCAAAACTTATTGCCTTTGCCGACTGCATTCCGATGAGAAGAGATCCGACCAAACCAGGTCGGTGTGTGACCGCAACGTATGAAAGATTGGCAAAGCTTGTACCCGCATCTGAAAGGGCTTTTTCAATAATGCCATTGATTAATTCGAGATGGGCGCGGGATGCAATTTCGGGTACCACCCCGAAGTATTCTTTGTGAAGCGAGATCTGGCTGAACACGCAATTCGATAAAATTTCTTTTCCTCCGCGTACCACAGCGGCTGCAGTTTCATCGCAGGAGGTTTCTATTCCCAATCCTAGTATGGTGTTATCTGCGTTCATTGATGACTGAAATGGCTCGCATGAGTTGTGGATCGAATTCAAGATCGTATATCGGTGGGCGCGTAAAACGCATCAGTTCTTTCTTGAGCAAATAATGGGCGCTTCGTTCCGATATTGAAATGTTTTTTGATCGCAGTAACTCATAGAATTTCTTCTTTGTCTCTTCGTTATATGGAGGAGCGGATTTTGTGTATTCCTCCAAGATTTTTAATGCAAAGAGACGATTGACCTCTTTTCGTTCCGATTCTTCGATAATTTCACCGCGTATTGGAATGTCCGGTTCAATTCCCACACCGTGGATGCTTGTGCCGGAAGGCGTGTAATAT
>JAOAAF010000059.1 GCA_026419015.1 Spirochaetota bacterium | reverse complement strand
CTGTGCAACGGTCAACAATGCAAAAATTTTAAAAATGGAAGGACTTATTGGAACTCTTCAGCCTGGGGCGCATGCCGATGCTGTGGTGCTTCGCGATAATCCTTATGAAAAAATAGAAGCCTACAGAGAACCGCTTTTGGTATTTAAAGAAGGGAAACTTCTCTATTCAAAGATAAGCTTACAACGATATGGCAACTCTTTTACTTTCAACTCGCAATAGTGGAAATTCCCTTTGTTTGTGCTTTATTGTTGCAATATCGCATAAGTTTCGCACCGTAGAAAAAATAAATCTGTTGGAGTAAACTGTTAATCATCATAAAAGTTTTTTTAGGTTCTGAACCAGTTTGTTCTTGCAAAATATTTCACAATTATTATTATGTTACGTTGTGAACGCCCCGCATTTGTGGCGGATAATAAAAAGTTTTAAGGAGGTTTTATGAAAAAACCGTTAGTTTTCATTATGCTATGTGCTTCCGCCTTTATTGGCGTTTCAATGGTACATAGCCAAGAGGCTGGGGTTGCAAAGCTCAGTTACGGTCCCAATCTGTGGATCGATGTGCATTTATTATTTCAGATGCAGTATACGAACACGTATAGCTGGGAAAGCGGTATTGAACAGGAAAGCGATGGCGCGTGGAAAAGCGATTTTGCACCGCGCCGGATGCGCGTCATGTTCAATGGCCAAGTTGCTCCAAATGTAACCTTTTTTGTTGAATCCGATATTGCGGGTACTTTGGAGCAGTATTATATGTTTCTCCAAGATGCCTATGTGAATTATAAGATTGCCGATGAGCTTCAAATTGCCTTTGGAATGATTCTTTTGCCATTCATGCACCACAATCGCGAGTCGGCAGTATCGCTTTTGGGCGTTGATTATAATACTGCCGCTGTGAAAATGTCCGAGCATGTTGTATGGAGGGATTATGGAGTTGAAGCGCGGGGACTCTTAGCTGGTGGAATGGTCGATTATCGCATAGGGCTTTTTGACGGAATAGAGCGCGATGCTGGCGGTAAGGGAACGGATGACGATATTAATCCAAATGGTCTTCCAAGGATTGTAGGCCGGGTGCAGATTAATCTTATGGAACCTGAAACGGGATTTTTCTATAGCGGAAATTATTTGGGGAAGAAGAAAATTGTCTCCTTCGGTGCAGGCATCGATTATATGAAGGATGCGGTGTACGATGGTGCTAAGAATGAAGTAAACGATTATTTTGCATGGACTGTGGATGCGACTGTTGATTATCCAATTGATTCGAACATGGTGGTTGCATTCCAAGCTGGCTATGTGAAATATTCATGGAGTCCAACCCTTGGAGTTGAAGACGCATATTCGTATTACGCGCAAGCAGGCTTTTTGTGGAATGGTACATGGCAACCTGTCCTTCGCTATGAAGCTACCGTTGAGGATGTTGGTGGGAAAGACGATAGCACTGCGTATTTGCATGTGGGGCTAAACTATTTCATCAGTGGGCATAATGCGAACATTAAAATCGATTTTCGCTATCCGACAGGAGAATATGAATCAATTGACAAAAAACAAAGCGATTTCCCTGATGAAAAGAAATTTACCCTTCAGGCGCAGATATTCATTTAATTATTTTCCAAAGCACGACGATGATCTTAAAAAGCGCCCAATTGGGCGCTTTTTCTTTATTAAAAAGCGCTCACAATAAAAATTCTTGCGAAAATTATTTTATTCATTATTCTGGTTGTACGAAGCGTGCGATGGCTGGGAAACGATTAATAATTCTAAGTATCTTTTCTGTGGGTATTGTGTTGGTGGTGCTCAACAGTGCGTACTCGCGTCGACGCATTCCAGAATACGTGGGCGTTGATGTGTGCAAAAAATGTCATGGGATGGAATCTATAGGCAATCAGTACAAGATATGGAGTACATCAAACCATGCAAATGCGTTTATGCGGTTAAAAACAACAAAAGCGCTCGAAATTGCGCAAAAGATTGGGGTTGAAGCGCCGCATGCGGAATTGCAATGCCTAAAATGCCACACGACTGGAGGTGGGAAAAGCGAGCGGGTAAAAAACGAAGGAGTGGGTTGCGAAGCCTGCCATGGACCAGGAGAGGATTATTTTGAGTTTAGCAATCACGCATCGTTTATCGATCGCGAAAATGCATATAGAAAAGCTATTTCGCTTGGGATGTATCCCATTCTTGGCGTTGAGGGTATTAAAGCGCGGGAGCGGCTCTGTAAGAATTGCCATCGCGATGAAAGGCCTTGTTCGCCTGCTGACATCGAAGAAAAAAAGCGACGTGAGCTTTCCCTTTCCATCATTGCCGATTTGCCGTCGAAACTTAGACATCCATTGCGCAGGTAGCCTTCTTTTCAAGAGGATAAATAAGCCAGCGAAGGGGTTCTGCGCGATAAAGCAAATCGCAAAGCGAGTTGGTTGCTCGTTGTAATTGTTCAAAATTTCTACTTAAAAAGGTATCTGTTTTAAAACAGAGTTCTAATCCTTTTTCGAAGAAGATTTGTCGCAATGGGGGAATATTGCGCGAAGCTGTTTGCATCCAGAATGGAAGTATTGTCGAGCAGGGACTATCTATTTCGGACTGGAAAAAAAGTATTAAAAGCAGGTTGAGCAACTCTTCGCGCGATAAAATCGCTTGCGTAAGGCGGCGTATCCCAGAAGGAAGATCGTCTACAGACAGCCCTTTTCGCATATCTTTATAGATAATTAAAGGCGATTTTTTAAACGATGGCGCGTACAGCGTTTTTTTAATAAACTCGACGCTGGTAAATCCATCCGTATCCATATCAACAATCATCATGGTAGGGATTTCCTTTTCAACAAGTGCGATTAATTCTGCAATGGTGTGTAAGCGATTAATTTTATAAAAGAAACGCTGGGCGATGTGCGATACAATCCGCGAAAAAGGATCATCGTTGCTGAGAAGATATACAGTCCCGTTGATTTTGTGTTGTGGATTAAAATAAATTGTACCGATACAGCGCGAGACGTATTGTGGATCTTTGCAGCTTGTAAGATCGCAAATGCCATGTTCAATGAGTACCTGCTTTAACGATTCGTCCCAATTGGTAGCAATGCAAAATACATTTGTACCAACGCGATGAAGTTCGCTGATGCGAGAAAGAAGCCAATTGATGCTGCTGGGCTGGATTTCATATATTAACAGAGAGTTTGAAAAATCCATCATTTCAATATTCGTCAACAAATTAATAGATAATTCCTTTATTTCTAAAAGGGAAGCGCACATGCCTTGAACTGCGTTTTTTATCGATGCACTGTTAGATGTTACAATAATTATCTTTTTCATTTGCACGATGATGCCAAAGAATTACTTTTGTCCACTGGGACACGTGTACGGCATTTGGCAAGATTTTTTTGATTATTTCATCATTCGGGATATATTTAACATTAGTAGCAAAGAATGACTTGCAAATAAAGATTGTTTTATTATGTAAATAAATAGCGGGGCCATGATAGAGCTTGTTCAAAAATTCAATATTTACATGCTCCCCCCATTTTTGTGCTTAGTGATTGGACTCACGCTGGCGGGCATTTCAATCTTTCGCGGAAAAATTGATAAAGAGAATATTCTTTTTTCGGTCGTATGCGTTTGGTGGAGCTTGTTAGCACCTGTGTTTTTGCTGCACCATCTCGTGGATGATGAACAGGTCATTTTGCGCATTGAAAGGATTGTTCACTTTTTTTACGTTTACAACCCTTTTGTGAATATTCTGTTTTTTCATCAGATTTTAGGAATTCGGCGGAAAGCCTTCGAAATTGGCGCATTTGTGGCAAGCGGAATCATTTCGATTTCAACTCAAACGAATCTCTATTTCGATGGATTGTATCGGTTCAGTTGGGGATATATTGCGCGCGGGCAAATATTCTTTCAGATTTTTGGCGTGTATGGATTCCTTGTTGTTATCTACGTTACTGCAATGACATTTCAGACGTTATTAAAGGAGAAAAATCAGATTGTTCGTTTAAAATTGAAATACATCATCATTTCGTTAATTATTTCATCATTTCTCACAATTCTCAACATCCCTGCGATCAATGGAATTGATTTTTATCCATTCGGGAATTTTATGTTCATACCGCTTTCGATCATGGCGTATGGGATACTTCGATATCGATTGTTGGATATACGCAGCATTATACATCTAACAATTATATGGGGAGCTATTTCTGCGTTAATTGTAATCCCCAATGCGCTTTTGTTTTGGTCTTTACATCCAAGGCTTATCGTGCTTGAAAAATGGAAGCTTTTTGTGGTCCTCTTCGGATGGTTTGGTGCAAATTACCTGTATTTGCGCAATGTTCAGCCTCTCATCGATCAATTCTTCAATAGGAGAAAGTACGATCTTCGAAAATTTGCGAGCGAATTTATCGATGAAATTTCCATTTTGAAAAACTTACAAAAGCTGCGAAGCGAATTGGCTGGGGTAGTGAAAAAAGCGCTCAATTTAAAATCTGTAGGCGTTTTATTGCGAAAAGGCAATAGCGATAGTTACGTGGACGATGATGGATTGGAAGAGGTCATCGATCGGGAAATTCTCGAGTGGTTTATAGGAGCAAATCACTTGGCAGAAAAACATATGGTAATGACGAATCCATATTATTCATATATTCGAGAAAAGCTGATTTCGTTTTTGGAAAGAAAAAATTGTAGCTGTGTTGTCCCTCTTGTACAGAACAATGAACTTCTCGGTTTAATCATGATGGGTGAAAAATCGACACTGTCGCAACTTACCCCCGATGAAGTCGCGTTCATTAACAGCATTCGCGCAGCGGGAAGCATTGCCCTGGCCAACTCAATTATGTATCAAGATCTTTCAAACATGAAGGATAATCTCGAGGATCTCGTTCGACAGCGTACCAAAGAGCTACAGAAGAAGAACGAGCAAATGCTTTTTGAGTTGAAGATTGCAAAAAATGTTCAGGAAACGATTCTCCCAACAAAATTGCCGTACAACGAGCATATAAAAATCGCTTCCAAAATAATTCCGCTCATGGAGGTAAGCGGAGACTTTTATGATGTGATACGAATTTCAGATGATCGCGTTGCGATTGCGATGGTTGATGTTTCTGGGCATGGCGTCCCATCAGCGCTTCTCACTTCAATGATTAAAACTGAAATCGATAACCAGCTTAAAACTCACACGGATCCTGCTATTGTGTGTACTCGAATTAATCAGAACTTGCGATTGACGTTAAGCGAAACTGGGTTTTATTGTACGATGATTTTGTGCCTTATCGATTTATCGAAAATGGAAATGGAATATTCCAATTGCGGTCATATTAGTCCCATCGTGGTAAAAACCGATGGAAAAGTTGAAATGCTCACCACGGAAGGTTTTATTATCGGAACGCTTTTGGATGCTTCGTATGAAACAAAAAAGTTACAAATCGAAACAGGTGATCGCATTTATTTTTATACAGATGGATTAATCGAGGCGCGTGGGTATAAGGGCGAACAGTTTGGAGAATCGCGATTTATCGATTTGATTTTACAAACAAAAGCACAAGGAGTTGAAACTCAGCTTGCGACGATACTTGCGACGGTTGAAGAATTTGGAAAACAAGAGGGCGCAGAGAAGCGGGACGATATCACGCTCATGATCGTTGAAGTTGGGATTCCAATATCGATTTCGCGGAGAATTAAAGAAGCATACCGATTTTATAAACGACAGGATTATCGCAAAGCAGTGGAGATATTGCACCACATCGATGAAAGCTCACTGAGCAGCATTCAATTGTATTTGTTGGGCAGATTGTACTTTGGGGTGGGCGATTCAGAAAAGGCATTGTATTATCTCAATCGGGCATTAGAAAACGAACCCGCACAGGTGGAGTTTTTGTATTTTAAAGCGAAAGTTCTTTATAAACTTAATCGGTTAAAAGAAGCGCTTGAAATATTTGTTTCAGTGAAAAAAATTAAACCAAATTATAAGCGCGTTGAAAATTTTATCGAAAGAATTAACCAATTATTATAAAAAGGCGCGGTGCAATTTTTTGAAATAATAATTTAATTGACAGAATAATCGGTAGACAGAAAGCATCAACTGATGCAAATAGATTCTGCAGGGTAAGGATTTTCAGAAATAGATTCAAATGAACGCATCCTCTCAAGAAATAACGGGTGTGGAAAAACAACGAGGCTTCATTTCAATGCAAAGGCGAAATGGGTATTCAACTTGTTTATGTTGGGTACTATTGCTCTTTTTTGGTTTTCTATGTTTTTCTAATGCTCATTGCGGTCGTAGCGAAAAAGGTTCATATGGTTCCTTGGAAGATTCGCCATTGCGCGATGATAGTTGCGATGGCATTCCCTGTCAGGTGCAAAAAAATTTTAGAAAAATTTTTGAATTGTATCGCGATCGCGTTGTGTCAATAAGCACTGAGAGCCACGCAGCACAAGGCATGTGGAACTTCTTTGAACCATTTTGGGATGCGCCAAAACAAAAAGGGATGGGGACAGGATTTATTATTTCCGAAGATGGATACATTTGCACAAACCACCATGTGATTCAAAATGCCGAAAAAATTATTGTGAAAATCAACGAACGGGTATATTCTGCTACAGTAATAGGTTCCGATGAGCGAACCGATGTTGCGCTTTTGAAAATTCACCCGAAAGAACGATTAAAGCCAATTTTTTGGGGCAATTCTGATGAGGTAAAGGTTGGAGATTGGGCAGTTGCGATTGGGAATCCCTTTGGGCTCGATAAAACATTTACGGTGGGAGTAATAAGTGCTGTTGCGCGCAAAGATGTTGACTTTATGGGCAGTCATCAATCTCATATTCAGACCGACGCGTCGATTAATCCGGGAAATTCAGGCGGACCGCTTATTAACATAAAAGGGGAAGTTATTGGCATTAACAGAATGATTTTTTCAAAAAGCGGTGGGTATATGGGGATCGGTTTTGCAATCCCCATCAACACTGCAAAATCAATTCTTGATCATCTCAAGCGCTATAAAAAAGTTCGCCGCGGATATATTGGCGTCCACGTGATGAACGTTACGGAAGAATTTGCCCAAAGCATGGGAAGGGAAACATCTGCGGGTGCTCTCGTTGTGGAAGTAATTCCCCAAAGCCCTGCAGAGCGGGGCGGGGTGCAACGCGGAGACATCATCCTTCGCGTGAACGATCAATCTATTGGAAATGCAGGAGAATTGGTAGAAGTTTTGGGAAAAGCCCCAATTGGGAGCTATGTGCGAGTTGTAGTATGGCGGAATGGGAAAATTGTAAATTTAACCATTCGAGTTGAGGAGAGAAAATAGAGAATTAGAAACAAATTGAGTATAAATTTCTTAATTGAAATCTTCGCGGATAAAAGGGGAGTAAAATAATTCAAGTAGGCGAGGAAAGAGTATGGATTACACACTGAGAGGTATGTTTTATCTTGTGGGAATCATTGCGGTGTTATATTTACTTGTAAAATATATTATCCCAGTAATTATAAAAGGACTTGAAATTTTACTGTCGGTTGTACTGTGGGTTGCTGTTTCCGTTCTTGTTGTATATATTATTATATACCTGATAAAATCATTTTATGAACAATATTAAAAATTCTCAGCGACGATCATATGCAAGAAGTAGTCAAAAAAATTGAAAAGGTTTCATTGATTATTTTTTTTATATTAAGCCTAATGGGCGGTTGTCTGTTTGGGTATGTTACGGCGCAAATAAAAAATTTTTCTGGAATTGAAAATCTCAAGCAATTTCAACCAAACATTCCTACTCGGTTGTACGATGTAAACGGGGAACTCATTAGCGAGCTGTTTCTTGAAAAGAGGGACCTTGTATCCTACGATGAATTGCCCCAGGTTCTCATCAATGCCTTTATTGCGACTGAGGATAAAAATTTCTACAGCCATTTTGGCCTCGATCCGCTTGCCATCGTTCGCGCGTTTTTTAAAAATTTACTTGCCGGAAAAGTAATGCAAGGGGGATCGACGATTACCCAACAGCTTGCGAAACGCCTTTTTACTAGCGGCGAAAGAACGATATGGCGAAAAATTCTCGAAGCGATTTTAGCACTTCAAATTGAAAAGCGTTTTACGAAAGAGGAAATCCTTGAAATGTATTTTAATCAGATTTTTCTCGGGCGCGGGTGCTATGGTGTGGCTGCGGCGGCACAACTGTATTTTAACAAAGAAGTGCGCGATTTAGGAGTTGTAGAGAGTGCAATTTTAGCTGCGCTTCCATCTGCACCAGGCAGACATTCTCCGCTTTTAAATACGCGCACAGCTATGAGGGTAAATCGCCAAATAATGGAAAGAATGGTCAATGCGGGATTTTTGGAAAAAGAGAATGCCGAAAAATTATACGCACAGTTTTGGCCTCAGTTTGTTGAATCGATGAAAACCGAATACCCCACCAAGACAGTTTTTTCGCGAAACGACGACAAAGCTCCCCATTTCACAGATTATGTCCGGCAAATACTGATAGCGCGCTTTGGAAAGGATGTAGTGTACAATGAAGGTTTGAGCGTCTATACTACGCTCGATTTGAGAAAACAGCAAATTGCCGAAAAGTATTTGATAGAAGGGGTTAAGCAGCAAGATGAGATTTCAAGCAAAGCAAATCGCTATTACATGAGCGCTGTAGATTCAAGCCTCTTTGGTGCGTACAATATGCTCCGACTGGTATTTAACTTGCCGGGTGTGGTAGTAAAAAATGACTTTGAAACGATTGTAAAAAAAGCAATAGTCGATGAGGTATTGGATACTATCGATGTGCTCTCTCTTTTGGTCGATGCGCGCACGACGAATTATACGCTTGAACGATTTCGAGAAGCAATAACTGGTATCTCGACTACATTGCAAGTGCAAGGAGCAATGATTGCGATTGAGCCAAAGACTGGTTATATTAGCGTGATGGTAGGCGGTTCTGAATTTTCAGTGAACAACCAATATAACAGAGCATTGCAAGCGAGAAGGCAACCGGGTTCGGCGTTTAAACCATTTGTTTATGGTACTGGAATTGAAGCGGGAGTTATTACAACAGCAACAGCACTACCCGATGTGCCGATTGTGGATGTGGAATCGTCTGGAGAGACGTGGATGCCTGAAAATTACGAAGGCGAATATGCGGGGATGGTGCAAATTCGCACTGCGTTGGCAAAGTCAATTAATATTATTTCGATCCGCATATATGATTTAGTAGGTCCCGATCGAATTGCAAATTTTGCGGGGCGCATGCTAAAAATCCCTGAAACAAGTTTTACTCCAAGCCCAACGCTTGCGCTTGGTTCGACTGAAGTGACTCCGTTTGAACTCGCAACAGGCTATGCAATCTATGCAAACAGAGGCCGGGACGTGATCCCCTATGCGATTCGGTATGTCATCGATCGCGACGGTAATGAATTAGTAAATATTGAAGAAGAGGTAGGCAACATCCTTGCTGCAAAGGAACGTGAGGGCACTATTCAAGTGATCTCTGAGGAGGTGGCATATATTATGACATCGCTTATGCAAACGGTGATTGAACGCGGTACCCCACAGTGGGCTATTCGCACCGTTGCACGATTTACAAAACCATGTGCGGGGAAAACCGGAACCACATCGAATTGGTCTGATACCTGGTTTTGTGGTTATACCCCTGATATAGTGGCGGTGGTGTGGTTGGGTTACGATCGCCAATTTATGTCACTCGGGAAAAACCAAGCGGCAGCCAGTACTGCAGCACCCATTTGGGGTCACTTTATGCGAGAGATTTATAACGGCATGACAGATCCGGTATTTCCACCTGCTCCAAAAGGGGTGTATTTTGCAGGGGGTGAAGTATTTTTAAAAGGTACGTATCCTACAGGTGCAGTAGGCGAGCAATATAAGATGAAAACAGTGCTTGAACGGTATATGGAAAAGCATGGCCTTGTTGAACAGCAGTAATTCGATGCGTTTATCTCTATTTTGAAATCTATTATTACAATTGACTGAGGAACTCTTCATGAAAGCAAAGACGAAATCTGTAACGAGTTTTAAGATTGGCGATAAAGTGGTATATCCAATGCATGGGGTTGGTGTAATAGAATCAATCGAAAAAAAAGTTGTTCTCGGTAAGAAAAATGAGTTTTATATTATTTCAATTATAAATAGTGGAATGAAGGTAATGATTCCAGTGGAAAATGCGAACGCAGTTGGTCTTCGAAGCATCATTAGCAAGCGAAGCGTGAATAAGGTATTGGAACAATTGAAAAAAAAGGATACCACAACAGAAGAGGATTGGAAATTGCGGTATCAGAATAATGTTGAAAAAGTTAAAAGCGGTTCCATATATGAAGTTGCAGAAGTAGCACGCGATCTGTATCGACGAGGGAAAATAAAAGAACTTTCCATAATGGAACGCAAATTGTATGAGAGCGCATATCAGCTGATTGTACACGAGATTGCATTAGCGAAAGAGATTGATGTTGCAGAAGCGGGCAACTTAGTTTCGGAGGTGCTTTCATCGTCGGTGTGAATTTTTCAGAAATTGAATCATAAGTTGAAATGGCAATGATGTAAAAGGTATTTGGTGAAGCATTTGCCAAAAGGGAGACGTTTTGTATTCTTTTTTTATTGAAATACATTTTTTGTTGATTTTATACCCCGCATACGATATAATACAAAAAAAGCCATTAATGATCGAAAACTTTGTCTGAGTTTTTTTGCAGCAAATTTTTTTTACAAAATATTCATATATTGTAGGTATGTTTAAATCTACTGGCAGGGCGATTGTCGTAAGTTGTACAGCGCAGCGAAATTCGCTGCATTAAACTCAATGAAGGAGAGCAGATATGATTTTATTTTTACGAATAGCATTCATTGTGATCAATGGAGCATTTTCGTTTTTTCATTTTTTACAGATTTCCTTAACCGCGGCATTTGTTGCACTTTTGGTATCGGCGCTCATCTCTTTGCTTATCATCATAATTATTGAGTACGTTTCGCACAGCATCGATGCCAGAATCATTGTATCTGCGATTGTAGGGCTTCTTGTTGGGCTTGCATTGGCACATTTGATGGTGCTCGCGCTTTCCACCATTCCGATTCCATTTATTGAGAATTATGCGACGCTCATTGCCTCGATCATCTACTATTTAACAGGTTTCGGCATGATGATGTTTGGAGCTATCAAACACGATGAGATTGCGCTCATCGATGCAATCGTTCCAAAGAAAAAAGATGAAGAAGCAGATAAAGGGGCATCGTATAAGATCCTCGATACCAGCGTCATCATCGATGGGCGCATTGCCGACATTTGCGATACAGGTTTTATCGAAGGGATTTTGGTCATTCCTAACTTTGTGCTCAACGAACTGCAGATGATTGCCGATTCCGCTGATTCAATTAAACGAAATAGGGGAAGGCGTGGGCTCGATATTTTGAATAAAATGCAAAAGGATCGCTCTGTGGTGGTGAAGATTTCAGATATCGATTTTAAAGATATTCCAGATGTCGATGCCAAACTCGTAAAACTTGCGAAGATCATGAAAGCGAAAGTGATAACCAATGATTTCAATTTAAACAAGGTGGCTGAATTTCACGGGGTAAAAGTGCTTAATATTAATCAATTATCGAATGCGCTCAAACCAGTGGTGTTGCCAGGTGAGGATATGAGAGTATTGCTTTTAAAAGAAGGGAAAGACCAAAACCAGGCAATTGGGTATTTGGATGATGGGACAATGGTTGTCGTTGAAAATGGTCGACGGAGAATAAATAGCGAAGTTGATGTTACTGTCACTTCAGTGCTTCAAACAACGGCAGGACGAATGATTTTTGCGCGATTAAAAGAGGAGGCGTGAAAAGGATTCTTGCAGTTTTTGGAAGTCCCCGAAAAAGCGGTTTTTCATCAATGATTCACGAAGCGTTCCTTGAAGGTTGCGAAGGTGACGCAATTGAGCGGATTTTTGTGTACGATTTACTCATTCAACCATGCACAGGATGTTTGCGGTGCCGAGAGAAGTTTTTCTGTCCGCTGCGCGATGATATGACACAGCTATATCAATTAATAGATGCGTGCGATGCGATGAGCATCTCAACGCCGCTGTACTTTTCTGCTCCTCCTTCACCGCTTAAGGCGTTCATCGATCGGTGCCAACCCTTCTGGGAAAGAAACCAACGCGAAGGGAGGAAGAGTGAGAAGAAAAGTGCGTTTCTTATTGCGGTTGGCGGTGGCAATTATGCAGAGATGTTTACTCCTTTGCACCACATTATGCGGCATTTTTTCCGAACCTGCGGTTTTGTGTTCGACGAAAAGCGCTGGCTCACCGTGCGCAGTTCTGATGAGATGCACGCTGTGGATAATCTGTTGCAGTTGGCAAGGGAGGCGGGAAAGTCGTTTCGGATAACATATAGTGTGGGTTGAATAATAGTACCATTCAAATTGCGCTGCTTGCGTAAATCTATTGCGGGAGGGATTGTTTATGGAAACCTTTTTGGGCTACGATGATGTGATAAAAAAATTTTTTTCAAGTGGCGAAGGACATCTCTTTGAGCACTGGAACGAACTTTCCGCAACTGAAAGAAAGGAATTCATTGAAGAGCTTTCGCACATCGATTTTCGCTTAGTTACTGAACTGAAAAGTTTAATAAAGCGCGAGTCGCACGTTGAGATGCAATTCGAACCAGCGCCATATATATCGTTAAATCCGCTGAGCGATGAGTATGCGCGCGCCAAAGAAGTCGGCGAATCGCACCTGCGCAATGGCAAGGTAGCTGCGTTTGTGGTTGCTGGCGGACAAGGAAGTAGGTTGGGTTACGAAGGCCCCAAAGGTTGTTATCCGTTGGGTGAGATTTCGGGCAAATCGCTTTTTCAAATTCATGCAGAAAAAATTCTAAAATATTCCCAAAAATATGGCGTGCGCATCCCATGGCTCATTATGACTTCGCAATCGAACCACCATCAAACAGTTGAATTTTTGCGCTCGCACAACAATTTCGGCATCGAACCATCTGATCTTTTCATTTTTTCACAAGCAATGGTGCCTTCTCTCGATCTCGATGGCAAACTGGTATTGGAGTCGCCCACTCGCCTTTTTAAAAATCCCGATGGCCATGGCGGCAGTCTCACTGCATTAGCTTCGTCAGGCGTGTTGGATGCACTCATTGGACGTGGCATAGAAACCATCTCCTATTTTCAAGTGGATAATCCTTTGGTAAAAATCATCGACCCTGTCTTTATTGGCGTACATCTTTTGCAAAATGCGGAAGTGTCAAGCAAAGGATTGCCGAAAATTGGCCCAGAAGAAAAAATTGGGGTATTTGTCAATTTCCCGAATGGGCGCCTTGGCGTAATTGAATATTCCGATCTCCCCGAAGAGCGCGCAAAAGAGAGGGATGCAGATGGAAAGTTAAAATTTTTAATGGGAAGCCCCGCAATCCATTTATTTCAATGCGAATTCATTAGAAAAATTACCAGCGAGGGGCAAGTTCGCCTACCTTTTCACATTGCGAAAAAAAAGCTTAAAGTGTGGAAGCAGGGAACAGTGGTTGAGATCGACGGGCTAAAGTTTGAGAAATTTGTGTTCGACGCAATACCGTTGGCGGAAAGGTCAATTGTATTCGAAATGCGTCGCGAAGAAGAGTTTGCACCAGTAAAAAATTTAACGGGAGTTGATTCGGTGGAAAGCGCGCGCGCTCTTATGAACAATTTGTTTAAAGAATGGCTTACAAAAAAAGGAATTGAAATTCCGCCAAAAGTTCGCATTGTGGAAATTTCCCCGCTTCTTGCAGTGGAAGCGGAGGATCTTCCACAAATTGCAATTCCAAATAAAGAGATGGTGTATTTAGAATAATGAGCAGAACGATAACAGTATCCATTTGTATTATGTGCGCAATACTGATGGGCAGTTGTCTCCTTTTTGCTCAACAGGCCCAGCAGAAGGGAAGCGTGTTGGTTCTTGGTTTTAGTTCTCATATTGTAAACGATGCACAGGATATGTTGCTTCGGAATTATATTATGCGGGAATTTTTAAAAAAAGGATACGGAATAGTGCCCATTATGGCGATTGAAGGGTATGCGCAAGAAAAGTCGTTTGATGTTCGACAGGCAACCAGAGGCGATATGAAACGTTTAAGCGCGTTTTTTCATGCCGATTATGCCATTTCAGGAAGCATCGAGCTAAGGAGAAAAAAACTCTTTGTTTCCGTTTCGCTTTTTCAAAAAGATTCTGAGCAATTTTATTCGTTTATCATACCAATGGGAAAAATGTCTGAGTTTCAAGAATATTGTCCAGCACTTGCGCGTGAGATTGTGATAAAAGCGGAGATGCTCATTCAAAATAAAAAGTAACACTTATGCAAAAATTATTGTTTTATGAAATTGGTTGTCGATAACATCCGCATTTCTCCATTCGAGAGGAATCCAAACTTTGAAAAGATATTAAAAGAAAAATTTCCAACAATTAAAATCGCGTTTCACAATATTTTACGGCGATCGCTTGATGCCAGAAAGAAATCTGCGATTGTGTATAAATATCGCTTGCTTTGTGAAGTTGACGAAAGCGATGCGAAAATGCTGCTACGCAAACCGCACATTTTTGTCTATCGCGAAAAACCGACTGTGATGCCGCAACGCACTCACTTTTCCACAAGGCCACTCATTGTGGGAAGTGGCCCTGCGGGGTTATTTGCCGCATTGTGGTTTGCCGAATCGGGAATTCCTTGCGATATAATTGAACGGGGCAAGCCCGTCGACCAACGAATGGAAGATATCAAAAAGCTTGAAGGCAACGGCATTCTCAATTGTGAGAGCAACATCGTATTCGGTGAAGGCGGTGCAGGAGCGTATTCCGATGGGAAACTCACGGCGCGAACTCATCGGGAAGAAGCCGAGTGGTTTTTCAAAAAGCTGGTGGAATTCGGTGCACCGCAGGAAATTTTGTATGAAGCCAAGCCCCATATTGGAACCGACAAGCTGGTAGGTATTTTAAAAGCTTTACGCCAGCATCTTATTTCCAAAGGCGTTGAGTTCCATTTTCAGACTCGTCTGGAAGATATTGAAACATCAAATGGAAAGGTTTGTGGAATAAAAACGTCCAATGGGAAATTTTTTTCGGCAAACATTGTCATTCTTGCTACGGGGCACTCCGCGCGCGATGTGTACGAGATGCTTTTGCGAAAGGGCATTCGGCTGGAGAAAAAGGGATTTGCTGTAGGCGTGCGCGTGGAGCATCCGCGGGAGATGATCGATGAAATACAATTTGGGAAAGAGGGAACAAAAGCGGGCTTAATTTCGGCAGACTACTTTCTGGTGCATCGAAACAGAAAAAGTGGTAGAGGAGTTTATACCTTTTGCATGTGTCCAGGGGGATATATCATTAATTCATCATCGGAAAATGAACATTTATGCACCAATGGGATGAGCCATTCGCGGAGAGATTCGCGTTTTTCGAATGCGGCGATTGTGGTGACAATCTTTCCGCAAGATTTTTCAGATAATCCCCTGGCAGGACTTGCCTTTCAACGCGAACTTGAAAAGAAGGCATTTCGCATCGGTGGTGAAAAATTCGTTGCCCCTGCGCAGCGCATTCCTTCGTTTTTAAAGAGAAAATTAGATGCGACATTACCAACATCGTCGTACAAGCCTGCGTGTATTCCTGCGCGCGTCGATGAAATGCTGCCCGAGATGATTTATTGCGAGATCGCTGAAGCGCTAAAAGCGTTTAATAAAAAAATGCCTGGTTTCGTAAGCGACGAAGGTGTTATTGTTGGGGTTGAGACGCGTACTTCATCGCCCGTTCGCATTCTTCGTAGGGATGATTACCAATCGGAATCGGTTGAAGGCCTTTATCCTGTGGGAGAAGGTGCGGGATATGCGGGTGGAATTGTAAGTTCAGCTGTAGACGGTATCCGCGTTGCGCGCTGCATACTTGAGAAATGGAGTAGATAATTGCGAAAGTCAATTTTTACGCCAGATGCATACAAGTTGAGATTTCCATAAAATGGTAAGAAACTGCAAGTAAATTTAAATCAACTTAATGCAAGATGCTATCCTGAAAAAAATATTCCTTGATTCATCGATGCAGCTAATCCGATAATTATAAGGGTTATTCTATTGAAATAAAAAGTGGTTTAAAAAAATGCACAAAATGAGAAAAAAAAGAATCATCGTGTGGCTATCGGTACTGGCGCTGATATTTGTAAGCCAACGTCTCCTTCTTTTTTCTCAACAGATCGATGAGCGGCCAGCATTTCGCGTTCAAATTTTTATGGACCGCTACGCGTATGATGGCGATGGGCCTATTAAACTTCACATTCGCGTGTTTAACAGCGCGTTTCGGCAAGAATTTTTTAAAGTAGCGGATGTTGACTATGTTACGTTTCAACCCATTGTGTATGGTCCCGATGGGAAAGAGGCACAAATTTTAGTAGCGCATCGGTTGAAGAAGACCAAGAAGGAAGAAGTGCTGAAAAACATTGTGCCGCGGTCGATTATTTTGGCACGAAACGAATCGTTTACCTATACCGTAGATTTAAAAAAATTGTACCACATTGAAAAACTTGGCGAATATCGCGTCCGCGCATATTTTTTACCTCATCCTGAGCAGGACTTTGCCATCCCAAGCGAGAATGTAGTGCGGTTTAAACTCGTTCGACCTGTTGACTATGCCTCGAGTTCACTTTATGGACCAATTCGAGAAAAGCGAGTGGATCCTTCTCGATTTTCATTAAGCCCGCGTGAGGTTGTGCTTCTCTTTCTTACTGCCGAAAAGGAAAAAAGATGGGAAGATTATTTTAAATACGTCAAGCTCGAGAGCTTTATTCAATCGTTTCCTGACTTTGGAAAGCTTTACAATGTTTCCGACGATGTTGAAAAGTTGAAAGTTGAGCAAGATTTTATTACATTTATAAAGAAGGGAAGGGAGGATTATATTACTGGCTTTCGGGTTGGGCAAGAGAGCATTATTGAAGGAAGTCGCATTGCTTATGTGGAATCGACGGTAAGCCGCTATGGAACGAAATTTGGTTTTCAATATAATTATAAGTATACGCTTGAAAAATTCGATTCGCTCTGGCTTATCACCGGAGTGGAAGCTACAATAAGAAAAGGGAAAAGCTATGACTGAAATTTTATCGCAAGATGAAATAGATGCGCTGTTAACAGCAATATCGACGGGGGAAGTAGATACTACAGACTATACTGCGACCAAAGAGCAGCGGAAGGTTAAGATTTACGATTTCCGACGGCCAGACAAATTTTCAAAAGATCAGATCCGCACGCTTCAGATGATGCACGAAACTTTTGCCCGATTAACAACCACAGCCCTTTCTGCGCAGCTTCGTGCGTTGGTAAGCGTGCACGTTGCTTCCGTGGATCAGCTTACGTACGAGGAGTTTATACGTTCCATTCCGAATCCCACCACGCTGGCTGTCATCAACATGGATCCGTTAAAAGGATCCGCAGTTTTGGAAATTGACCCGTCGATTACTTTTACCATCATCGATAAGCTTTTCGGCGGGAGAGGAGAACAGACGAAAATAAGCCGAGAACTTACGGATATTGAACAGTCGGTGATGGAAGGTATCATCGTACGCATTCTTGGGAATTTACGAGAAGCATGGTCAAATGTAATAGATTTGCGGCCTCGGCTTGGCAATATTGAAACAAACCCTCAGTTTGCGCAAATTGTTCCACCGAACGATATGGTGGTGTTAGTGACGCTTGAAACGAAAATTGGCGAGGTGGAGGGGATGACCAACTTGTGTATTCCCTATATTACCATTGAGCCAGTTATTTCAAAGCTTTCGGCGCAATATTGGTATTCGAGCATTCGAAAAGGTGCAACCGATGAAAACATGAACATTATCCAGAGTCGTCTTGAATTAGTGAAATTGCCGGTTGTTGCAGAAGTTGGTGAAGTTGAAATTAGCATGTTGGAAGTGATGCACCTTAATGTGGGCGATGTGGTAAAATTACCAAATACAAAAGTTAATTCGGATATGATATTAAAAATCGGTGGAAGAAAGAAATTTAAATGCAGACCAGGATTAGTGGGAAATCGAATTGCAGTACAAATTGGTGAAGAAATTGAGGAAATCCCCGACGAATTGCTCATTAGCAAACGAAGCAGGGAGGAATTATAGCGTGTTTGCTTTTAAGCGGGCGTTAAAAAACAACATGCGATTTAATAAGAAACGGATGTTATATTTTTTTGATGAATCGATCAGGAGAAAATCTAATTCTCTCTCCATAAATGCCACCTTGTGCGCGCTTGCCCGCTGAAATGACCATAACCACAGATGCGTTTCTCCCAAGTCCCAATAATTTTTTTATGCGCTTTGAGTCGTAACCTTCCATTGGACAGCTGTCAAAGCCGTATGCGCGCAGAGAAAGCATGAGATTTTCTGCCGCAAGCGCGGTTGATTTGACAGCCCATAGTCGCAAGTGTGATTTTTGGACTGGCTCGCGAATTATAGGAGATTTTAAACCTCTTACAAAAAATAAAAATCGCTTAATGAAACCAAAAATGCTAAATGGGCCAAGCGTGTAGACAAACGGCACAATTTGGGAGTAGTATTTTTTTGCAAGTTCTGGAACATTTTTTGCCTTTGAAAAAATGCGAAGCATTTCCTTTGCATGAGTTTTCCACGTGTCGGTGCGCGCAACAATTACAAAAAGTTCTGCTGCGGTTTTTGCAGCAATTTGATTTAGGCATGCATACACCAATGCCTTTTTTTTCTCGGGCGATTTTACCCAGTAGATTTCCCACGGCTGGAGGTTGGAAGAATTAGGCGCTAAAAGTGCGTTATGGAGGCATTTCATCACAATGTCTTCGGGGATAGGGGTATTTTCGTAAATTCGAACAGCGCGGCGCGAATCGATGACCTTTTGAAATTCGAGAGCATTGATAGTTGGTGCTTTTTCGTCGTATTCGATGTATGGATTTTGCGAAAGGATGGTTTTATTTTTAGACATAACATCCTCTTTGAATAAAGTAAACTATTAGCAAAACATAGCCATCGAAGTGCTTTTCTTTACAATGCGCAACTTAAATTTTATCGGATTTTTGAAAAACGCGATTTTTTGAAACGATACCCAATATTCAAAGGCATGAAAAGCGCGAATTTTCAAAAAGGTATCTCATTTAATCTCCGCATATAAAATTCATTACTGGTTTGCCATTTATATTTAAACAAAAGCTTTCCGTTTTGTGCATCGAGGCGAGATATCCAAATTCATCGAAGTTTCCCGCAACCATGCTTCGACAAGCTCAGCAACCATGCTTCGACAAGCTCAGCAACCATGCTTCGATAAACTCAGCAACCATGCTTCGACAAGCTCAGCAA